>CAMFIW010000119.1 GCA_945952355.1 uncultured Phenylobacterium sp.
GTCATCGACCGAAGGCGGTGTGATCCCGTCCGTCTTCGGCCGCATGAAGGTCGGCGGCAATATCTTCTGGGCCACCGACTTCCTGGAGAAGGCGACAACCACGACCCAGGGCGGCAGTGGCAAGGGCGGTGGGGGCGGCAAGGTCCAGACCACAAGCTATGCCTACTCCTGCTCCTTTGCCGTCGGGATGTGCGAGGGGCCGATTTCGGGGATCGGGCGCATCTGGGCCGACGGCAAACCCTTCGACGTGCCGGGCGCGGTCTGGCGAGTCTACACAGGCTCGGAGACCCAGCTGCCCGACCCCTTCATCGAGGCGAAGATGGGATCGGGCAACGCCCCGGCCTATCGGGGCACGGCCTATGTCGTCTTCGAGGAACTGCCGCTGGAGAAGTTCGGCAATCGCATCCCCCAGCTGTCCTTCGAGGTGATCAAGCCCGTCCTGACCGAAGGCTCGATGGAAAGCATCGTCCGGGCGGTCAACCTGATCCCGGGCGCGGGCGAGTTCGTCTACGCGACCGAGACGATCACCCGGTCGTCAGGCGGCGCCTCGACGCCCGAGAACCAGAACAGCACGGCGGGCACGGCGGACCTCCCCGCCTCGCTCGACACCCTCGAACAGGTCGCGCCTAACCTCGAAAGCGTTTCGCTGGTCGTCAGCTGGTTCGGCACCGATCTCCGCGCCGGGTCTTGCCTGATTCAGCCGGGGGTCGAGACTACGACCAAATCCACCACACCGAAGCTTTGGTCGGTGAACGGCGTGGCCCGCGCGGCGGCGCATCAAGTCTCCCTCTCAGGTGGGAACCCGGCCTTTGGTGGCACGCCTGCGGATTTCGCGGTGGTGCAGGCTATCCAGGAGCTCAAGGCCCGAGGCAAGCGCGTGACCTTCTATCCCTTCGTCATGATGGATATCCCGGCCGGGAATACCTTGCCGAACCCCTACAGCGCCAACGCCGCTACTTTGGGCCAAGCGGTCTATCCTTGGCGCGGCCGGATCACAGTCTCCCCCGCCGCCGGTCAGGTTGGCACCGTCGACAAGACGTCCGCCGCGGCGTCTCAGGTTGCGGCCTTCTTCGGCGCCGCGACGGCCGCGAACTTCACTGTGAGCGGCACCACGGTTTCCTGGACCGGTCCGGTTGAATGGAGCTATCGGCGGATGGTTTTGCATTATGCGAAGCTTTGCGCGGCGGCGGGCGGAGTGGATGCCTTCCTGATCGGCTCGGAATTGCGCGGCTTGACCACCGCGCGGTCCGATGCCCGGACCTATCCTGCTGTCGCCAGCCTCCGTGCGCTCGCTGCCGATTGCCGGTCGATCCTGGGGGCAAGCACCAAGATCGGCTATGCGGCGGACTGGTCGGAATACTTCGGCCATCAGCCCGGTGATGGCACCGGCGATGTCCTATTCCACCTCGATCCGCTCTGGGCCGATACCAACATCGACTTCATCGGCGTGGACAATTACCTGCCGCTCTCCGATTGGCGCGACGGCACTGCCCATCTGGATGCGGCCGCGAGTTGGTCGGGCATTCACGACCTGGCTTACCTGAAGGCCAATGTCGCGGGCGGCGAGGGCTTCGACTGGTTCTATGCCTCCGATGCGGATCGCACCGCACAAGCCCGCACGCCAATCACCGATGGCGCCTATGGCAAACCCTGGGTCTATCGGCCGAAGGATTTCCTGAACTGGTGGTCGCGGTTTCACGGGAACCGGCCGGGCGGGGTCGAAGAACTGGTGACCTGGACCGGCACCACCGCTGCGCCGATCGGCAACTATGAGGATGTCTGCTGGTCAGACGCGCGCGGCATCTTCGTCGCGGTGGGTTCCTCGGCGGGCGGCGCGCGGGTGATGACCAGTGCCGATGGAGCGACCTGGACGGGGGCGTCGATCCCGACCGGGGACTATGGGTTCTGCGGCATCTGCTGGTCGCCGCAGCTCGCGAGGTTCCTCGCCGTCGGCGGGATCAGCAGTGCCAATGACATGATGATCTCCGCCGATGGGGTCAACTGGACCATGGTCGCCTCCGGCGCCTCGGCACTCTGGAACAAGGTCTGCTGGTCGCCCGCGCTGGGCAAGTTCTGCGCCGTGGGCGACAGCGGGCAATATGGCAGCTCGGCGGATGGGATCACCTGGACCGTCGGGTCGAACACCCTGTCCGCCTGGCGGTCGGTCTGCTGGGCAGCTGGCCTCGGCAAGTTCGTGGCTGTGGCAGAGACCAGCGGCACCGGCCAGTGCCTGAGCAGTGCCGATGGCACCACCTGGTCCCTGACAACCATGCCCTCGGGCAAGAACTTCAAATCGGTCACTTGGTCGCCAGAACTGGGCGTCGTTTGCGCCGTCGGCTCCTCGGGCTCCGGACGCTCGGCGGTGTCGGCCGATCTCGTCAACTGGACCACTGGGAACTTCCCGGCGGCACAGGCCTGGCGCGGGATCTGCTGGGCAGCCGAGCTTGGGGTCTTCGTTGCCGTGGCTGACTCCGGCACCACCAGCCGGTCGGTGGTCTCCTACGATGGGGTGAACTGGCAGAGCTATGCCTCCGCCATCGCCACCTTCCGCGCCGTCTGCTGGTCGCGGCCCCTCTCGCGCTTCGCGGCCGTCGCCGTGTCCTCGACCAACAAGGCGATGTATTCTGAGACCTCTTCGCCCTGGCGGCCGGGGCTGAAGCCCATCCGCTTCACCGAGATCGGCTGCCCGGCCGTCGAAAAGGGCACCAACCAACCGAACGTCTTCTTCGACCCGAAGAGTTCGGAGAGCGAGTTGCCCTGGTTCTCGAACGGGGCACGGGACGATGCGATCCAGCGCCGTTACCTGGAAGCCCTGATCGGCTATTGGTCAACGCCCGCCAACAACCCGGTCTCGGCGGTCTATGGCGGGCCGATGATCGACATGGGCGAGGCGGCGGTCTGGTGCTGGGATGCGCGGCCGTATCCGACCTGGCCCGCCCGGGCCGATGTCTGGGGCGATACCGCGAACTGGACCGTCGGCCATTGGCTGAACGGGCGGCTCGGGGCCTCGGGGCTGGGCGATCTGGTGCTGGCGATCTGCGCGCGGTCGGGGATCGACCCCGCCGCCCTCGACGTCTATCGGATCGCCGATGCCGTGCCCGGCTATGTCATCGGGTCTTTGGAAAGCCCGCGAGGGTCCATCGAACCGCTGGCCCGCTACTTCGGCTTCGATGTGGTGGAAAGCCAAGGCGCGCTGCGCTTCGTCGCCCGAGGCGCTGGGCCTGTCGCGTCGATCACAGCCGACGGGCTCGTCGCGGGCGAGAAGGCCGAGGGCGAGGACATCGAGTTCGTCCGAGGCCAAGAGACCGAGCTTCCCCGGGTCCTCAAATGGCGCCTGCTCTCAGCAGATGAGGACTACGAGGCGGTCACCGTGGAGGCGCGGCGGGTGACCGTCGACAGCGTCCGGGTGGCGGCCGAGCAATTCGCCGTCGCCCATCCCCCGGAACAGGCCGACCGCAACGCGCGTCGCTCCCTCTTCGAGGCCTGGATCGGCCGCGAGACTGCGACCTTCGGCCTGCCGCCCTCTCGGCTCGCTCTCGACCCCACCGATGTCGTCACCATCGAGAACGATGGCCGAACCCTGCAATTCGCCCTGACCCAGATTGCCGACACGGACGCCCGGCGCATCGAGGCCGTGCGGCGGGACAATCTCGCCAACAATCTTGGCCCCGGCCCAAGCCGCGGCGTCTCAACCACGGTGCCGGTCGTCTTTGGCCCGCCCGATGCCGAGATCCTCGATCTGCCACAGCTGTCCGAGGAGGTGGCTGCTCACCGACCTTTGGCCGCGGTCGTGGCTTCTCCCTGGTATGGGACAGCCGCGATCTGGCGGAGCGCCACACTGGATGGGTTCGGGCTATTCGCCACGGCCGGGATTTCTGCGCAGTTTGGGGTTCTGGCGGCTCCGCTGGCCTCCGGTCCGATCTGGCGCTTCGATCAGGCGAACACGATCACCGTCGACGTGACCTCGGGCTCGCTCGCGAGCGTCTCCGACGCCCAGCTCTTTGCGGGCGAGAACCTGCTCGCCCTGCAAACCGCGCCAGGGATCTGGGAACTGATCCAGTTCGGCACGGCCACTATCGTCTCGCCCGGGCGCTGGACCCTCTCTCGACTTCTCCGCGGCCAGGCTGGCACCGAGGACGCAATGCCTCCACTCGCACCCATTGGCAGTCGCATCGTGTTCCTGGGCGCGGCCTTGGTGCCGATGCCGATCACCGAGTCCGAGATCGGCATGCCCTGGAACTGGCGGATCGGCCCGGGGGATCGCGGGGCTGGCGACGCGCTGAACCTGCCGCTGACCTTCACTCCCCAAGGGCGTGGTCTTCGACCCTGGAGCCCGGTTCGGATCAAGGGGGTGTGGCTGGGATCGGGAGATATCGCAGTGACTTGGCTGCGCCGCACCCGGTCGCTCGCCGGGGACAGCTGGACCGCGCCTGAAGTGCCCTTGGGCGAGACCTCCGAGTCTTGGGACCTGCTGATCCTGAACGGCGCCGGGGCAACGATCCGCACCGTCGCAGGCCTTTCCTCGGCCGCCTGGACCTATACCGCCGCGATGCAGAGTGCCGACTTCGGCGGTCCGGTGGCCAGCCTCCGCCTGCGCATTTTCCAGAACGGACAACTCGGCCGGGGCGCCCCGGCCGACGCCACCCTAACCCCCTAGGAGACCACCGCCATGGCGGATACGCCCAACCTGGTTCTGCCTTATCTCGCGGCGAACCAGTCGCAAAAGCATGTCACGGTCAACGATGCGCTGCGCCGCCTCGATGCCCTGATCCAGATAGTCGTCCAAAGTGCTGCCCTTGCCACGCCACCTCCGACACCCGCCGAGGGCCAGCGCTGGATCGTCGCCAGTGCCCCCACCGGCGCATGGGCAGGCCAGGCAGGCAAGATCGCCGCCTGGCAGGACGGCGCCTGGGCCTTCTATACCCCGCTCGATGGCTGGACGGCCATCGACGCCAGCAATGATGCGATGCTGATCTTCAACGGTGGGACTGGGACCTGGGGGCTGCTGATCACTGGCGCCTTCTCCGACGCAGCCTTCACCCTGCAGGACGATGGCGATCCGACCAAGCAGGCGCGGTTCCAGATCGGGGGCTTCACCACTGGCACGACGCGGGTCTTCACCCTGCCGGACGCAAACGCCACCCTTGCCGTGCTGTCGATCAACCAGACCTTCTCCGCCAAGCAGACCTTCTCGGCGAGCAACAACGACTTCGGCACCTCGACGGGATCGGGGACGACCAACCTCGCATCAGGCGCGGCCACGAGCGGTAACACCAAAACTCTGAACATCGGGACCGGCGGGCTTTCGGGATCGACCACCGCCATCGCCATTGGCTCGGCCGTCGCCGGAGCGCTGGGCGCGCTGACGATCAACAGCCCGACGGTAACCTTTGCCTCGTCGGTCTCGGCGATTGCCATGACGGCGGCCAATGTGTCGGCTCTATACCTCGGGCTGGGTGGTGCCGCGGCGGACGCGACGAACCGCCTGTCGATCAACGCCCCGGCATCGCTCTTCAACCACGCGGGCGCCGGGCATCAGGTCAAGGTCAACAAGGCGGCAGCGAGTGACACCGGCTCCTTCCTTTTCCAGACCGGGTTTTCTGGTCGGGCGGAGTTTGGCCTCACAGGATCGGACGATTTCCAGGTCAAGGTCTCGGGTGATGGGGCAACCTGGTTCAATGCCTTGCAGCTGGAACGGACCTCAGGCCGGGTCCGCGCCATGGTGGCTCTGCAACTGTACCCGAACGCAGGCGATCCGGGAACGGTGGCGGACGGCGATCTCTGGTACAACGCCACAACGGGGAAGTTCCGGGGCCGTCAGGCGGGTGCTTCCTATGACCTGATCGGCGGCGGCGGCGGGGGCGGGACAGCTTGGGCCTCGATCACCGGCACGCCGAACACCCTTGCGGGCTATGGGATCGGCGATGCCGTCGGCCTGACAGGCGCGCAAACCATCAGTGGCGCCAAGACCCTGTCGGCGCCCGTAATCCTTGGTGCGCAAGCCTCCGATCCTGCCTCACCCGCCAATGGCACGCTCTGGTTCAATGGCACCACTGGCCAGGTGAAGGCCCAGACTGGCGGCGCAGCGCGGATCATCGATGCCCAAAACGACGTGGCCTGGCTGACGCCGCCCTCGGGCGAGTTCATGCTGACCACCTGCGGCGCGGGCGGCACGGCACTGACTTCGGTCGCAGGGGTAGCGAACCGCATCGACATCTTCCCCTTCACGGTACGGGGCGAGACGGACCTGACCTATGCCGGGCTTGCGATCAACGTGGTGACCCTTGTCGCGGCCTCGACCGTTCGCCTGCTGATCTATGACTCCGACGGCCAGGGGCGGCCGAACGCCAAGATTTACGAGAGTGGCGACGTGGGCACCTCGACCGCTGGCATTCAGACCGTGACCGCCTCGGGCACCTTGGCCAAGGGCCGCACCTTCTGGCTCGGGGTCCAGCATTCGGCCACCGCCACGCTCTCCACATGGGCCGCCACAGCGACGCCCGACATCAATGGCGGCACGGCGATTTCCACGACGGCGCGGAAAATTCTGCGCCGCTCGTCCGTGGCCTATGGGTCCGCACCTGCCACCTGGGGCTTTCTCGGCTCCGAGGGCAACGCCTCCACCGCCCCGGCGATCTGGCTGAAGGCCTGAGCCCTCCTCTGCATCTTCCCCCGAACCCGAAAGGAGCCCATCGTGGCAAACCAGAGCGATTACTGGTCATGGATTATGACCGACCAGGCGCGCACGGCGCTCGCCGGCGCCGCAGGCGGCATCGTCCGCTGGGTCACGCTCCGCGAGCGCTGGCAGGACGGCGCGGCCTCCCTCCTCGTGGGCTCGATCTGCGCCCTCTACGTCGGACCCTTCGTCAATCCCCTGATCAAGCCGATGATCGGGGACCTCGCGCCCAACGGAGACAGCAACGGCTTCGCCTCCTTCATCGTTGGTCTGGGCGGCATCTCCATCGCGGGGCTGCTCATCGACCTGATCCGCACCCGGGCGACCAAGGCCAAGGAGGGTGACGATGCGCAAGGGTGATCGCTTCCGCCACCTCCGCCGTGAGTCGCTCTTCTGGGCCGTCGCAGTCGTGGCGGGCTTCCTTTTCTTCGTCTGCCTCTGATCCACTGAAGGGACATCCCATGATCTACCAAGGCGCCGTCCGCTATCCCGTCATCGAAATCATCCTTCACTGCGCCGACACGCGCCCCGAATGGATGGCCGGGCGGCACATCACCGAGAAGGTCGCCGAGATCCGACGCTGGCATGTGCAGCAGCGTGGCTGGCGCGACATCGGCTATCATTGGGTGATCGATCGGGATGGGGCTGTGGCCCCGGGGCGACGGGAAACCGAGATCGGCGCCCATGTCGAAGGGCACAATCACGGGACCATCGGCATCTGCTTGCTGGGCGGCTACGGTGCCTCAGCCGACGATGCGTTCGAGAAGAACTTGTATCGACCCAGTGAAAATCTGCTCATGCTACAGAGGAGAAGGTAGCGATGA
>CAMFIW010000120.1 GCA_945952355.1 uncultured Phenylobacterium sp.
CCTACGACCTGATCGTCCGCGGGGGCGAAGTGGTGAACCATGCCGGCCGCGGCCTCGCCGATGTCGGCGTGCGCGCGGGCAAGGTGGTCGCGATCGGCGACTTGTCGCAAGCCTCGGCCGGCGAGATCTTCGACGCCAAGGGCCTGACCGTCCTGCCGGGCGTGATCGACACCCAGGTCCACTTCCGCGAACCCGGCCTGGAGTGGAAGGAGGACCTGGAGACCGGGTCCCGCGCCGCCGTCCTCGGCGGGGTCGTCGCCGTGTTCGAGATGCCGAACACCGAGCCCACCACCACCGATCCGGACGCGCTCGCCGACAAGCTGGTGCGCGCCAAGGGCCGCATGCACTGCGACCACGCCTTCTATGTCGGCGGCACGCACGAGAACGCCCGCTTCCTGGGCGAGCTTGAGCGCCTGCCGGGCTGCTGCGGGATCAAGGTGTTCATGGGCGCCTCGACCGGCACCCTGCTGGTGCAGGACGACGAGGGCATCGAGCAGGTGCTGCGCCATGTGAACCGGCGCGCGGCCTTCCACTCCGAGGACGAATACCGCTTGGCCGACCGTCGGCCCCTGGCCCGGACCGGCGACTGGACCAGCCACGAGGAGGTGCGTGACGCGGCCTCGGCGCTCGAGTCGACGCACCGGCTGGTGCGGATCGCCACCGGCCTCGGCAAGCGGATCCACGTGCTGCACGTGACCACCAAGGAAGAGATGGCCTTCCTCGCCCAGCACAAGGACGTGGCCAGCGTCGAGGTGACGCCACAGCACCTGACCCTGACCGCACCCGAGGCCTATGAGCGGCTGAAGGGCTACGCCCAGATGAACCCGCCGATCCGCAACGCCGAGCACCAGGCGGGACTCTGGTGGGGCGTGGGCGCCGGCGTCGCCGACGTGTTGGGGTCGGACCACGCCCCGCACACCAAGGACGAGAAGGCGCGCCCCTATCCGGCCTCGCCGTCGGGCATGCCCGGGGTTCAGACCCTGGTTCCCGTGATGCTGACCCATGTCGCCGAGGGCCGCCTGTCGCTGGAGCGCTTCGTCGACCTGACCAGCCACGGGGCCAACCGTTTGTTCGGCATGGCCGACAAAGGCCGCCTGGCGGTCGGCAACGACGCCGACATCACGATCGTCGACCTGAAGGCGCGGCGCACCCTGAAGCACGAGGACATGGCCAGCCGCGTCGGTTGGACCCCCTTCGACGGCTTCGAGGCTAAGGGCTGGCCGGTGGCCACCATCATTCGCGGTCGCGTCGTGATGCGCGATGACGAGATCGTCGCTCCGAGCCTGGGCGAGCCCGTGCGATTTTCAGAGACCTTGTCGGGCTAGGGCGCGCGCGGCCCGCGGCGCCACCGACGGCGGCGGGGCCAACCGCGGGGTCGCGCCTGATCGCCCTGCCGATCCGCGGTTCCCAAAAGGTCCGCCGAAACAGGCACGGACAGCGGATGACGGCTTGACCCCCGACGCCGGCTCGCCCATGCCCGGCGGCGCATGGCCGTCTACACCGACATCACCGACGAAGAGCTGGCGGAGCTCCTGGCCCGCTTCGACCTTGGCGCGCCGCAGGCGTTCAAGGGCATCGCCGAGGGCGTGGAGAACTCCAACTTCCTGCTGGAGACCGACAGGGGCCGCTTCTTCCTGACCATCTACGAGAAGCGCGTGCGGGCGGATGAACTGCCGTTCTTCCTGAACCTGCTGCGCTGGCTGGCGGACCATGGCTATCCGAGCGCGGCGCCCGTCGCGAATCGGGCGGGCGATCTGTTGCAGACCGTTCGCGGAAAGCCGGCGGCGATCGTGACGTTCCTGCCGGGCCTTTCGGTCCGGCGACCGACGGCGGCGCATTGCCGGGAGGCGGGCTCGGGCCTGGCGCGACTTCACCTGGCGGCGGCGGGCTATCAGGGCCGGCGCGCCAACGACCTAGGTCAGCCCGCCTGGGCGCCGATGTTCGCGCGGCTCGGCGACGCGGCCGATGGCTTGAAAAAGGGCCTTGCCGACCAGATCCGCGGCGACCTCGACCGCATCGCCGCCCGCTGGCCAACCGGCCTGCCGGAGGGGATCGTCCATGCGGACTACTTTCCCGACAACGTCTTCTTCCAGGCCGGCAAGTTCGCGGGTGCGATCGACTTCTACTTCGCCTGCGTCGACAGCTACGCCTACGACATCGCGGTGGCCTTGAACGCGTGGTGCTTCGAGGCCGACGGCAGCTTCAACATCACCTCCGCCCGGGCCCTAGTGGCCGGCTACGAGACCCATCGCCCGTTGAGCGACGCCGAGCGCGCCGCCCTGCCCGTGCTGGCTCACGGCGCGGCGATGCGATTCTTCCTGACGCGGCTTGCCGACTGGGGCGCGACGCCCGCCGGCGCCCTGGTGAAGCCCAAGGACCCGCTGGAATACGAGCGCAAGCTGGCGGTGCACCGGGAGGCGCCGGACCTCGTCCTGTTCGGCGCGCCCGCATGATCCCGCTGCGCCAAGGCTTCGCCGGCTTGAAGGCGGCGTCGGTTAAAGTCCTACGAAGCTTCCCCCCGAGCGAAGCAGGATGACGCCGAGCGTGGTGATCTATACCGACGGCGCGTGCTCGGGAAATCCCGGGCCGGGCGGCTGGGGCGCAATCTTGATCAGCGGCGAGCACCGCCGCGACATCATGGGCGGAGAGCCGGACACGACCAACAACCGCATGGAGCTGATGGCCGCCATCCAGGCGCTGGAGGCCTTGAAGAAGCCCTGCAAGGTCGAGCTGCACACCGACAGCACCTATGTGATGAAGGGCATCTCGGAGTGGATCCATGGCTGGAAGGCCAAGGGCTGGCGGACCGCCGACAAGAAACCTGTAAAGAACGAGGACTTGTGGCGCAGGCTCGACGCGGCTCGGTCGCACCACGATGTCGCCTGGCGTTGGGTCAAGGGTCATGCCGGCCACGAGCTGAACGAACACGCCGACGCCCTGGCCCGCCAGGGGCTACAGGAGGCGCGGGTCAAGCGCTGACCCGGCGCCCTAGACGGTGGTCTGAGCGCCGAGCTCCACCACGCGGCCGGGCGGAATCTGGAAGAAGTCCGTCGGGCTCGCGGCGTTCTTGGTCAGGAAGATGAAGAGCTTCTCCTGCCAGCGGTCGAGGCGAGAAGACGGACTCGCCACGACCGTGCGCCGCCCCAGGAAGAAGGACGTGTTCATGATGTCGAACGGCACGCCCGCCTTGCGCAGCGCCGTTAGACCGCGCGGGATGCTCGGCCGCTCCATGAAGCCGTAGCGCAGGCGCACGACCGCGAAGTCGGCGGCCAGCGGCTGGTAGCTCATGCGATCCTCCTCGGCGACACGAGGCACTTCCGCGATATCGATGGCCAGAAGGATGTTCCGCTCGTGGAGGACGTTGTTGTGCTTGAGATTGTGCAGAAGGGCCCCTGGCGTGGTGGCGGGATCGGCGGTGAGGTAGACCGCCGTGCCTGGCACGCGCTTCACCCGCGGCGCCATCAGGCTCAGGAAGTCCGCGAGCGGAAGGGAGTCGCGCCGGCGCTTCTCGGATAGCAGGCGCGAGCCCTTCACCCAGACCCCCATCAGCGCCATCAGCGCCGCGGCGATGACGAGCGGCACCCAGCCGCCGGACAGCAGCTTCAGCGCGTTTGCGCCCAGGAAGGTTAGATCGACGACCAGCAGGGGCGCGGTCAGGGCCAGGGTCGCAGGCCAGCTCCACTTCCAAGCGCGGCGCACCACGATGGCGGCGAGCGAAGTGGTGACGACCATGGTGCCGGTGACCGCGAGGCCGTAGGCCTGGGCTAGGCCGCTGGAGGACTTGAAGACGCCGACCAGCAGAACGACGGCGACCAGCAAAAGCAGGTTCACCTCGGGCACAAAGATTTGCCCCGCCTCGGTGGCCGAAGTGCGCGTCAGCGTCATGCGCGGCAGAAGGCCAAGCTGGATGGCCTGCTGCGACAGGGAGAAGGCGCCCGTGATCACCGCCTGGCTCGCGATGACCGTGGCGACGGCCGCCAGCGCCACCACCGGCGCGCGAAGCGGCTCGGGCGCGAGCAGGAAGAACCAGTCGAGGTTCTGGAAATTGTCGCCGCCCACCCGGCTGAGGGTGGCGAGGGTGAGCGCGCCCTGGCCGAGATAGTTGAGCGCGAGGGCCGGCAAGACGACGAACAGCCAAGCCGCCTGGATGGGCCAGCGCCCGAAGTGGCCCATATCCGCGTAGAGCGCCTCGGCGCCGGTGACGGTCAGGAAGACCGAGCCCATCACGAGCAAGCCCGCGGCCCCGTGCGTGACCAGGAAACTGAGGCCGTACCAGGGATTGATAGCAAGCAGCACGCCAGGCGCGTCGGGAATGTGGGCCGCGCCCAGCGCCGCGATCACCGCGAACCAGACGATGCAGATCGGCCCGAAGAATCTCGCGACCTTGGACGTGCCCGAGGACTGGACCAGGAACAGCGCAATCAGGATGGCGAGGGTGATGCCGATCACGATCGAGGGCGTCACGTGCGGCGCGAGCGACGGCACCGAGCGCAGGCCCTCGATGGCCGAGAGCACCGAGATGGCAGGGGTTATGGCGGCGTCGCCGTAGAACAGGGCCGCGCCTCCGAGGCCGAGCACCAGGATGAGCGGCGTGCGCCGGCCCACGGCGCGCTGGGCCAGGGCCATCAGGGACAGCACCCCGCCCTCGCCCTTGTTGTCGGCCCGCATCAGGAAGGCGACGTACTTGACCGTAACCACGATGATCAGGGCCCAGAGCGCGAGCGAGACGACGCCCAGAACTTCGGGTTTGGTGAGGCCATCGCGCGCCGCCTGCCCTACAGCTTCCTTGAAGGCGTAGAGGGGACTGGTGCCGATGTCGCCGAAGACCACCCCGATGGATCCGATCGCCAACGGCAGGAAGCGCCGGCCTGCGGCGTGGGACGACGGTTCGGGAGTGGTCATGAATGTCCTGGGCCAGCCGCCGACGGGCGGGGGCGAGGCCGCAGTCTCGCGCGGGCGCGTGTCAGGCTTCCATTCCGCATATCGGCTCCCCACATAAAGGAGGTATCAAGACCTCGAGCGGGCCAGGCCTTGAAGCCGTCACATCGACGCCCCATATCGTTCAAGATCGAACGAAAGGAGGCGCGCATGGGCTCGACCGCGCTCCAGAACTACCCCGCCGCGCAGAACCACCCTTATGTGGAGGTGTTCACCGAGATCGGGGTCATCGAATACTACCTGCGCATGGCCGTCACCCGGCACCTGCCGCCGGGCATGACCTACGCCCATTTCGAACTGCTACGCTACATGCTGCGCGCCGGGGACGGCCAGACCCCGGCCGAACTGGCGCGTGCGCTGTTGATGACAAAAGGCGCCATCACCAACGTGCTGCAGAAGATGGAGAAGCTAGGCTATGTATCGGTCCTCGCCGACGTGTCCGATCGCCGCAAGAAGCGCGTGAGGATCACGCGGGGTGGAATCGATGCGGCCAACTGCGTCTCACGGGCGATGAAGTCGAAGACCGAAGCCCTTCGCGACGGCTTCACCGATAACGAATTCAAGGCGGTGACCCCCTTCCTGAAGGCGCTCAGAACTTTCCTTGCGGAGGTCAATGAACCGGACGGACTCGCAACCGCGAGCCGCTGACGCCGGTCACCTCGACGGGGGATCCTGCCGCCAGAGCGTCGCCCTCGTCGAGCTCCGCCGCCCACTCCTTGCCATCGATGAAGACCCGGCCGTCGCGCCCGGCGAACGTCCGCACGGCCCTGCCGCGATGCCCGACGAGGCGCGCAACGTTGTCGTTGATGTCATGCCCTCCGGGATTGAACGGGCGCGCCGCGAAGTATCTGCGGGCGACGAAGGTGGTGACGATGGTGAGTACGGAGAAGATCAGGGTCTGATGCAGCCAGGGCAATGGCGCTACGAGCGCCAACACCGCCACCGCGGCGGCGCTGGCCGCCGGCCATAGCAGCCACCCGGAGCCGGTGGCCATCTCGAGGGCCAGGAGGCCCGCGCCAAGCGCCGCCCAAACCCAGAACGGGTTGGCCACGGCGAGGTCGAACAGGTCGTCCATGGGTCATGCTCCCGTCGGCGGCACGCCGCCACCTCGCCGAGCGCTCGGCTGGGCCGGCGGCGCGGGAGGGGGCGGACTGGGCTCATGGCGCGCCGACTTCACCAGTTCCTGCACGCCGGCGATGGAGCCCACGAGCGCGGCCATGTCCGCCGGCACGATAACCGTCCTCTGCTGGGGGCTCTCGGCCAGCTTGGCGAAGGCCTCGACGTATTTCTGGGCCACGAAGTAGTTGATCGCGTTGACGCTGCCGGACTCGATGGCGTCGGACACCAGCTGGGTGGCCTTGGCCTCGGCGCCGGCGGCGCGTTCGCGGGCCTCGGCGTCGCGGAAGGCGGCCTCGCGGCGGCCCTCGGCCTGCAGGATCGCCGACTGCTTGGCGCCCTCGGCGCGGGCGATGGCCGCCTGCTTCTCGCCGTCCGCCTCGGTGATCACCGCGCGGCGCTCGCGCTCGGCCTTCATCTGGCGGGCCATGGCGTTGGAGATGTCCGGCGGCGGCTGCAGATCCTTGATCTCGATACGCGCCACCTTCACGCCCCAGGGGCTGGTGGCCTGGTCGATCACGTCGAGAAGCCGGGTGTTGATCTGGTCGCGCTGGGACAGCACCTCGTCGAGCTCCATCGAACCGACCACGGTGCGCAGGTTGGTCATGGCCAGCTGGGCGATGGCGAAGTCGAGGTTGGTGACCCGGTAGGCGGCGGCCGCGGCGTCCATCACCTGTATGAACACGATGGCGTCGACCTGGACCGTCACGTTGTCCTTGGTGATCAGCTCCTGGCGCAGAACATCCGGCACCTGCTCCATCATATTGATGCGCCGCTCGATCGCTTCGACGAACGGGGTCAGGATGCTGATGCCGGGCTTCAGCGTGCGCGTGTAGCGGCCGAACCGCTCGACGGTGAACTCGCGGCCCTGGGGCACGATCTTGATCGCCCCGAACACCACGAAAAGCGCCAGGATCACGAAGACCGTGGTCGCGACCAATGCGGGCATACCCATCCTCCCCAAGCTTGAGGAGAGCTTAGCGTCAGTCGCGCGGGTTCGCCATGTCGTCCGGTGTCGCGTTTCGGCTGTCGTCCGCCAGCCGGCCGGAAAGCGCGCGACCTCGGGCGAGAGTGGCCGCCTCGGCCCGACGCGAGGCCGGCGAACAGGCTGGAAACTGGCCCTGGCGAATCGAGAACCCGGTGTTGAACGCCTCGCGCATCCGCCGCTCCTGGGCGGAATCCGGCTGTTCGGTCGCCATCAGCCGCACCATGCGTTGGCGCCAGTACTGGTCCGCCGGCCCCTGACAGGCCTGGCGCAGGGCGTGGGCCTCGCCGAGCACGTAGGCGAGATCGGCCAGGGCCTGGCGGCCGTCGGGACCACGATCCTGGGCCCCGGCGGGCGCGGCGAGGACGAGAAGGGCGAGCGCGAGGGGCGTCGGACGCATCCAGCCAGATAAGGCCTCGCGGCCGGCCTTGTCACCGTCGCGCCGCCTGA
>CAMFIW010000121.1 GCA_945952355.1 uncultured Phenylobacterium sp.
TGCGCGACAAGGGCGAGGACTTCTCGGAATTCCTCTGGGCCTTCACCGGCGGCAAGCCGATCCAGAACCGCTTCACGGCCTTCGGTGACGTCCCGGCCCAAACCCCGCTCGCCGTCGAGATGTCCAAGGCGCTGAAGGCCAAGGGGTTCAAGTTCGTCGGCCCGGTGATCGTCTACGCCTTCATGCAGGCCACCGGCTTCGTGAACGACCACTTCGTCAGCTGCCACTGCTACGACCGCATCAAGAAGCTGGGCGCCTGATGCCCGACCTACTGCTCGAGGCCGCCTGTCCTTCGCCCGTTTGCGGGGTGGATGAGGCTGGGCGCGGGCCCTGGGCCGGGCCGGTTTCGGCCGGCGCGGTGATCCTCGATCCCGACCGCATCCCGAAGGGCCTCGACGATTCCAAGAAACTGACCGCCAAGGCCCGCGACGCCCTGGAGATCGAGATCAAGGAAGCCGCGCTCGCCTGGGGGGTCGCCATGGCCAGTGTCGAGGAGATCGCCGAGCTCAACATCCTGCACGCCACCGGCCTGGCCATGCACCGGGCGGTCAGCATGCTCGCGGTGACCCCGGTCTTCGCCCTGGTCGACGGCAACTACGCGTTCAAACTGCCGGTGCCGATCAAGACGGTCATCAAGGGCGACGCGATCAGCGCTTCGATCGCCGCCGCCTCAATTCTCGCCAAGACGGCTCGCGACCGTCTGATGGCCGAGATGGACGACGTCTATCCCGGCTACGGCTTCGCGGCGCACAAGGGGTATCACGCTCCCGTCCACGTCGAAGCCCTGCGGCGGCTGGGGCCCTGCGCGATCCATCGCCGCGGCTGGGCCCCGATCCGTGCGGCCCTGGAGGTCGCACCGGAAATTGACGCTCTGAATCAAGATTGACGCGCCGACGTCGCGGGTCTGACCTGCCGGCATGAGCAAGACCGAAATCGCCCAATCCCTGCGCATGCAGGCGGGCGCCTGCAACGCCCTGGGCTCGCCCTTCAGCGGCGGCCTTCTGGAGCGCGCCGCCGTCGACGTCGAGGCGGATGGGCCGGCGGCCCAATTGATGTCGCCCTGGATCGACGCCGATGTCCGCGCCCAGATGTACGACGCAGCGCCGCTCCGCCTGCTGGGGGCGCTGCACGATCTGGTGCTGAGCGGCGACGAGCCGGCCCTCGCCGCCGCATACCCGCGCCCCGACCATTCGGCCGATCCAACCGAGGCGTGGGCCGCAGCGCGGCCCGCCCTGATCCGCTGGCGCGATCGCCTCGCCGCCTTCATGAGTCACGAGCCACAGACCAACGAGGTGCGTCGCTCCGCATGTCTGGCGCCGGGGTTCCTCACCATCGCCAAGGCCACCCGCCTGCCGATCCGCGCTTTCGAGATCGCCGCCAGCGCAGGCCTCAACCTGAGCTGGGACCGCTACGCCTATCGCTTCGGCGAGACGCCCTGGGGCGTTGCGGACAGCCCGGTCCAGATCGACACTGTATGGGAGGGCCCGCGTCCTGCCGTCGACGCCCCCATCGAGGTGATCGAACGCGCCGCCTGCGACCGCCGACCCGGCGACCTTTCAGACCCCGTACAGCGCCGCCGCCTGCTGGCCTATGTCTGGCCCGACCAGTTCGAACGGCTGGCCCGCATCAAGGGCGCCATCGACCTGGCGCGCCGCCTCGGCATCGACGTCGAGGAGGCCGACGCCGTCGACTGGGCCTGGCGCGCCAAGCCCCGGGCGGGCGCGGTCACCGTGCTCTACCACTCGGTCTTCTGGATCTACATGCCGCCGGAGAGCCAGGCGGCCCTGGCCCAGACAATCGCCAGTCTGGGCGCTTCGGCCAGCCCCGAGGCCCCCTTCGCCTGGCTGCGCATGGAGGCCCCGCCAGACAATCTCGCGGCGATGGAACTGCGGCTCACCCTTTGGCCCGGCGGGGAGGAGCAACTGCTCGCCGACACCCACCCGCACGGCGCCTGGGTGAAGTGGAAGGGTTAGAGGCGGCCGGCCGCGCCCATGGCTTGGTCCGAGACGTGCTTCGGCCCTAAGGTCGGCCGCATGACCCCGGACAAGACCGCCGCCGCCCACCGAAACCGCTCCGTCGAGGACTATCTCTTCCCACCGGTGGAGGCCTATGCCGAAGGCCGCCTCAAGGTCAGCGACCTTCATGAGCTCCACTGGGAGGAGGCGGGCAATCCGGGCGGCGTCCCGATCGCTTTCCTGCACGGCGGTCCGGGCGCAGGGTGTTCGGACAAGCACCGCCGTTTCTTCGACCCCAAGGCCTGGCGGGTCGTCCTGCATGACCAGCGGGGGGCGGGGCGATCCACGCCCTATGCCGAGATGCGCGACAATTCGACTCAGGCGCTCGTCGCGGACATCGAGCGTCTGCGCGAGGCCCGCGGCATCGACCGTTGGGTGGTGTTCGGTGGCTCCTGGGGCTCGACCCTGGCGCTCGCCTACGCCCAGGCCCATCCCGACCGCTGCCTGGGCCTGATCTTGCGCGGCATCTTCCTGGGCGAGGACGCCGAGATCGACTGGTTTATGCAGGGCATCCGCGTGGTCTCGCCTGAGGCTTGGCGCGACTTCCGCACCTTCCTGCCGGTGGTCGAGCGGCCCGACCTCCTGGGCTCCTATGTCCGCAGGCTGAACGATCCCGACCCCAAGGTCCACGGCCCCGCCGCCCTGGCCTGGAGCCAGTACGAAGCCCGGTCCTCCACCCTCTATCCGGAGGTGGACCTGGTCGAGGAGATGAGCGCCGACACCAAGGCGCTCGCCCTGTCGCGGATCGAGGCGGGCTACTTCGCCGAGCACATGTTCCTGGAGCCGGGCGAACTCCTCGAGGGCGTGGAGAAGATCCGCCACATCCCGGGCATGATCGTCCAGGGTCGCTACGACATCCTCTGCCCGATCGCGACCGCAGACGCATTGGCCCGTGCCTGGCCGGAGGCGGAGTACGTCCTGGTCCCCGACGCAGGTCACTCGGCCTTCGAGCCGTCCCTGGCCCGGGAGCTGGTCGCGGCGACCGAGCGGATGAAGCTGCGTCTGGGTGTCGCCACAGGGCGTTAACCACGTTCGTCCACGGACCTTTCACCACGAAGACTCAGGATTCCGCTTCGTAAGTAGCGAGGCGGCCATGGGTCTTTCCCCCGACACCATCATCCTGGGCGATTGCATCGAGGAGCTGAAAAAGCTCCCGGCCAAGTCCGTCGACCTGGTGTTCGCCGATCCGCCCTACAATCTCCAACTCGGCGGCGACCTGCTGCGGCCCGACAATTCCAAGGTCGACGCGGTCGACGACGACTGGGACCGGTTCGACAGCTTCGAGGCCTATGACAAGTTCACCCGCGCTTGGCTGGCCGAGTGCCGCCGCATCCTGAAGGACGATGGCGCGATCTGGGTGATCGGCTCCTACCACAACATCTTCCGCGTCGGCGGCGCCCTGCAGGACCTGGGCTTCTGGATCTTGAACGACATCATCTGGCGCAAGACCAACCCGATGCCCAACTTCAAGGGCACCCGGTTCACCAACGCCCATGAAACCCTCATCTGGGCCGGCAAGAGCCGCGGTTCGCGCCGCTACACCTTCAACTACGACGCCATGAAGATGGCCAATGACGAGTTGCAGATGCGCTCGGACTGGACCTTCCCGCTGTGCACCGGCGAGGAGCGGCTAAAGGACGAGAACGGCGTCAAGGCGCACCCGACCCAGAAGCCCGAGGCCCTGTTGCACCGGGTGATCCTGGCTTCGACCAAGCCGGGCGACATCATCCTCGACCCCTTCTTCGGCACGGGAACCACCGGCGCCGCCGCCAAGCGCCTCGGCCGCCGCTATGTCGGCATAGAGCGCGAGGAGGGCTACGCCAAGCTCGCCAAGGACCGCATCGCCAAGATCGTCCCCATGGCCCCGGCCGACCTCGAGGTCATGGGCTCCAAGAGGTCCGAGCCGCGCATTCCCTTCGGCCAGATCGTCGAGGCGGGCCTGCTGCGTCCCGGCGATGTGCTCTATTGCCCCAAGGGCGAGCGCGCCGCGCGCGTGCGCGCGGACGGCTCCCTGGTGGTCGGCGAGATGGCCGGCTCGATCCACAAGGTCGGCGCCATGGTTCAGTCGGCCCCGGCCTGCAACGGCTGGACTTACTGGCACTTCAAGTCGGACAAGGGCCTCGCCCCCATCGATGTGCTCCGCGCCAAGGTCCGCAGCGCCCTGGCGGCCTGAATCCAGCTCCGCCATTCTGGCGTTCGCCGGGAGGAGCGGTTCAGGGCCGGGTTTCCCTTCCGTCCGGCTGAACCGATTTCATCCGAGAACGGCCGCATTTTTCTGGCTAGCGGTACGGTGGCGGCTAAGCTGGCCGCATGAACCCGCGCATATTCGTCCTGACGCTCGTCACCTTCGCCTTCGGGTCGGGCGCGTTCATCTTCGCGGGGATGCTCGAGACCCTGGCGGCGGACCTGCACGTCACCACGGCGGTCGCGGGCCAGCTACAGACCGCCTTCGTCCTCACCTCGGCCCTGCTCGGCCCCCTCGCGGCCTGGCTGTTCGGGCGGATCGACCGAAAGTTCATGGTGATCGCCGGCCTCAGCCTCAGCCTGGCCCTGCACATCGCTTGCTCGCTGACACCTAACTTCACGACGCTGCTGGTGCTGAGGGCCCTGGCAGGTCTCGCGGGCGCCATGTCCGGTCCGGCCGCCAGTGTGGCAGCCGCCTCGCTTGCCCCGCCGGATCGACGCGGTTCGGCGCTCGCCATGGTCTCCAGCGGCATGACGCTCGCCTTCGTGGTCGGCATTCCGGCCGGGAGCGTCATCGGCAACATGTTCGATTGGCGGGCCACCTTCCTGGTCGCGGCGACCATGTCGGCCATAGCCCTCATCGGCGTGATCCTGTTCTTGCCGCGCGTTCCGGCCCCGCCGAAGCGTGACGGCGGCAGCGTGCCGCTGATGGCCATCTGGCCCTTCTACCTGACCACATTCCTGACGTTCGCCGCGAACATGACGCTCAACCTCTACATCGCGCCGATCGTACGGGTTGGGGCCGGCGTCACCGGGGCCGGGGTCAGCGCCTTCCAGGCCATGATCGGGGTCGGCTCCATCGCCGGACTCTGGCTAGGCGCGCGGGCCGCCGACCGTAACGCCGGGCGGAACTGGATCCTCCAGGGCTTCCTGATCCAGGCGACGGCCATGAGCGTCCACTTCGCCGCCACCCATCACGTCCTGCCCGGCGGCTGGCCCAGCGCGGCCCTCGTCGCCCTCGGCATCTTCCTTGCGGCCACGGCGCTCTTTTCGATCACACCGGTGATCCAGTCCAAACTGATCCAGGCGACCGGCGGCGCGCCAGTGGCCCTGGCGCTGAATGGCTCGGTGATCTCGGTGGGACAGGCCCTGGGTTCGGCGGCGGGGGGCGCGGCGCTTGCGGCCTATGGCGTGCCCGCCATTCCAGGCGCGGCGCTCAGCCTGTCGCTCACAGCGCTCACCCTACTGTTCTTCGCCTTCCCGCGGCCCGAGGCCGAACCCGAGGCCCGAAAGGTCCCGGCCTGATCCCTTAGGGAAGGATGCTCAGGCCAACCTTCGCCGCCTTGAGGAACACGCTCGGCAGGGCGTCGAGGTCGCGGCGCGGAGACCAGATCACGCCCTCCGCGTCGCCCTCTGCCCACAGCAGGGTCAGGGTCAGGGTGAAGTGGGTGAAGCCGTGCTCCACCTCGCCCACCGGCCGCCAGTTCCCCGCCGCCGGCGCCGACGCCCGCGCCTCCGCCGAGCTGAACGGCGCCGTCCGCCAGTCGCTGGTCGGAAGGGCCAGCATCCCGCCCAGCAGACCTTTTGGTGGGCGGCGCACGAGCGCCACCTGGTCGCCGCGGGTCAGGATATAGGCCACCCCGTGCCGATGCGGCCGCTCAGCCCTGGCGGTCTTGCGCGGAAAGCTCTCCGGCGCGCCCGTCGCCAGGCCTGCGCAGGCGCCGGTCAACGGGCAGCGGTCGCACAGCGGCGACTTCGGCCGGCAGACGGTGGCGCCCAGGTCCATCAGCGCCTGGGCCCAGTCGCCGGGCCGCTCGTCGCGCACCAGGCCGGCGGCCAGGGCCTTCAGCTTCGGCTTGGCGTCGGGCAGCGGCGTCTCGACGGCGAACAGCCGCGCCATCACCCGCTCGACATTGCCGTCCACCACGTTGGTCGGTCGGTCGAAGGCGATCGCGCCCACCGCCGCCGCCGTGTAGGGGCCGAGGCCGGGCAGGGCGCGCAGGCCCTCCTCGGTGTCCGGGAAGACGCCGCCATGGTCGCGCGCCACCGCCCGCGCGCAGGCCAGCAGGTTGCGGGCGCGGGCGTAGTAGCCGAGCCCCGCCCATGCGGCCATGACCTCGCCGTCCTCCTCGGCCGCCAGGTCCGACACAGTCGGCCAGCGGGCGGTGAACTTCAGGAAATAGGGCGTCGCATGCGGCACGGTGGTCTGCTGCAGCATCACCTCCGACAGCCACACCCGATAGGGATCGGCGCGCACGCCCTGGGCATGGTCGCCAGGTCCGACCCGCCAGGCGAGCTCGCGGGCGGCGCTGTCGTACCAGGCGAGCAGGGCGGCGCGGATCTGTTCGGGGGTCACGCTCCCCAGCTAGCGGAAATGGAGCCTTGCGGCGAGAGAGGGTGATCAGGCGCGCCGCGATCCTGTATGAGGAGGAGATGCCAAAGAGGCCCCTGCCCACGCCCGCCGAAGCCGCCGCGATCCTCGCGCGCAAGCGCTCGCGGCCGCAGCGCCGCCCCCCGCCCCCGGCCGGGCGCAGCCTGAACCGGATGCTGAAGAC
This sequence comes from uncultured Phenylobacterium sp., assembly GCA_945952355.1. GTDB lineage: Bacteria > Pseudomonadota > Alphaproteobacteria > Caulobacterales > Caulobacteraceae > Phenylobacterium. Next base: position 6,755 of record CAMFIW010000121.1, read on the forward strand.
GCTGGACGAGCGGTTCGGCAAGGGGCCCGGCGCGCTGCAGGCCCGCTGGCGCGAGATCGTCGGCGAGGACATCGCCCGCCGCACCGAGCCGGTGAAGCTCGGTCGCCCGCCGCCCGGCGGCGGTCCAGTGGCGCTGGAGATCCGCGTCGCCGGTCCGGCCGCGGCGCTCATCCAGCACCAGGCCGGCGAGATCGTCGCCCGGGTGAATCTGTTCCTGGGCGCCGGCGCCGTGAACAAGCTGCGGATCGTCCAGGGGCCGCTGCGGACCCAGGCGGAAGTCGCCCGAACCGTCCGCCGCAAGCCCCCGCCCCTCGACGCGGCGGCGGAGGCCGAGCTTGCCCGCGGCCTCGCCGAGGCGCCCGACGGCCCTCTGAAAGCCGCATTGCTGAGCTTGGGGCGGGCTGTGCTGCGCGAACGCCGCAGCCGTTGACAACAGATACCTCGCCCGGGGAATCGGGCTTTAATCCTTCATTCGGACTTCCGCAGAGGACCTCATGCCGAATCTCTCCCGCAGCCTCCTCGCCATCGCCATGATGGGCGCGCTGGCCCTGGCCGCCTGTTCCAAGGGCGGCGGCAAGGCCGACACCGGCGACATGTCGATGGGCGACCCCAACGCCAAGGTGAAGATGGTCGAGTACGCCTCGGCGAGCTGCAGCCACTGCGCCAGGTTCAACAACGACGTCTTCCCGGCCTTCAAGGCCAAGTACATCGACACCGGCAAGGTCC
>CAMFIW010000122.1 GCA_945952355.1 uncultured Phenylobacterium sp.
AAGCAGAGCGGCGGCGGGGCGACGATCTGGGATTCGATGGCCTACGACCCGACCCTCGACATCCTCTATCTGGGCGTCGGCAACGGCAGCCCGTGGAACCAGCAGAAGCGCTCGGGCGGCAAGGGCGACAACCTCTTCGTCTCGTCCATCCTGGCCCTGAAGCCGGACACCGGCGAATATGTCTGGCACTACCAGACGACCCCTGGCGAGAGCTGGGACTATACGGCGACCCAGCACCTGATCCTGGCCGACCTGACGATCGCCGGCCAGCCGCGCAAGGTGATCATGCAGGCGCCGAAGAACGGCTTCTTCTATGTGCTGGACCGCGCCAACGGCCAGCTGATCTCGGCCAAGAACTTCGTGCCGATCACCTGGGCCAGCGGGGTCGATCCCAAGACCGGCCGCCCGGTCGAGAACCCCGGCGCCCGCTATATCGACAAGCCCTCGCTGCAGCTGCCGGGCCCGCTGGGCGCGCACAACTGGCATCCGATGTCCTTCGACCCGAAGACCGGGCTGGTCTACATCCCCGCCCAGGCCTCGCCCTTCGCCTACACCAACATCAAGGACTTCAAGTACAAGCCCGGCGGCTGGAACGTCGGCACCGACCTGCTGGCCAACGCCCTGCCCGAGGACAAGGCGCAGCTCGCGGGCCTGAAGGCCATGTTCAAGGGCCAGCTCATCGCCTGGGACCCGGCGACCCAGACCGCCCGCTGGACGGTGGAGCACCCCTACTTCTGGAACGCCGGGGTGGTCTCTACCGCCGGCGGCCTGGTCTTCCAGGGCGCGGGCGAGGGCAAGTTCGTCGCCTATGACGCCGCCACCGGCAAGTCGTTGTGGAGCTACGAGACCACCAACGGCGTGGTGGCCGCGCCCGCGACCTATGAGATCGACGGCGAGCAATATGTCGCGGTCATGGTCGGCTACGGCGGCGGCGGCCCGATCTCGGCCTCGGTCCTGCTCGGCAACCAGCCGCGGCTGCCCGGGCGTCTGATGGTGTTCAAGCTCGGCGGCACGGCGACGGCCAAGCCCTACGACATCCCCAAGGTTCCTCCCCTCGACCTGACGAAGGTGACCACCACGGGCGACGCGAAGAAGGGCTTCGCGGTGTTCCACGAGAACTGCCAAGTCTGCCACGGCCCGAACGCCTCGGGCACCTACCTGCCCGACCTCAAGCGCTCGCAGATGCTGCTGACCGCCGACAACTTCCACTCGGTGGTGATCGACGGGGTCCGCCAGCACAGCGGCATGGCCAGCTTCTCTCGGTTCATCTCGGCCGGGGATGCGGAGGACATCCGCGCTTACATCATCAGCGAGGCGAAGAAGGGCCAGGCCGCCGGCGCGGCCACCGGCGGGAAGTAGTCCTCAGGTTCATCCCGGCCGCGGTCGCCGCCGAAGCCGGGATGACGCCTTGGAGCATCAACGCCGCAGGGCGGCCTCGAAGGCCTCGGCGATGCCGTCGGCCTGGTCGGCCGTGAGCACCAGGGGCGGGGAGATCCGCACCGTGTGGTCGTGGGTGTCCTTGCAGAGGAAGCCGCGGGCCATCAGGTCCTCGCAGACCGGCCGCGCGCCGCCGGCCTCCGGGTGCAGCTCGACCGCCAGCATCAGGCCGCGGCCGCGGACCTCCTTGATCGCCGGATGACGGATCGAGGCCAGCGAGCCCTTCAGCCGCGCGCCGATGCGCTCGGCGTTCTCGATCATGCCTTCCTCGACCAGCACCTTCAGGGCCATCCGCGCGACGGCGCAGGCCAGCGGGTTGCCGCCGAAGGTCGAGCCGTGGTCGCCGGGCTTCAGCACGCCCAGCACCTCGGAGTTCGAGAGCACCGCCGAGACCGGATAGAAGCCGCCCGACAGCGCCTTGCCGACCAGGGTCAGGTCCGCCTCGATCCCCTCGTGCTGTTCGGCCAGCAGCTTGCCGGTGCGGCCGAGGCCGGTCTGGATCTCGTCCAGGATGAGGACGACATTGTGCTGGGTGCAGAGTTCGCGGACGCGGGTGAAGTAGCCGGCCGGCGGGATCATCACGCCCGCCTCGCCCTGGATCGGCTCGACCAGGAAGCCCACCGTGTTCGGGGTGATGGCGGCCTCCAGGGCGGCGGCGTCGCCGAACGGGATCATGCGGAAGCCGGGCGCGAACGGGCCGAAGCCGCCGCGGGTCTGCTCGTCCGACGAGAAGCCGACGATGGCGAGCGTCCGGCCGTGGAAGTTCTCCGAGCAGACGATGATCTCGGCCTGGCCCTCCGGCACGCCCTTGATCTCGTAGCCCCACTTGCGGACGGTCTTCAGCGCGCTCTCCACCGCCTCGGCGCCGGAGTTCATCGGCAGGGCCATGTGAGAGTTGGTGAGCTCGCAGAGCTCCTCGTAGAAGGCCGGCAGCTGGTCGTTGCGGAAGGCGCGGCTGGTCAGCGTCAGGCGCGAGGCTTGCTCGGCCACGGCGGCGGCGATGCGCGGATGGCAGTGGCCCTGGTTCACCGCCGAATAGGCCGACAGGCAGTCCAGGTAGCGCTTGCCGTCCACGTCCCAGACATAGACGCCCTCGCCCCGGGTCAGGACGACGTCGAGGGGTTTGTAGTTGCGGGCGCCGTAGTGGGCTTCGCGGGCGATCAGGTCGGCGGCGGAGCGGGCGGGGCGTTCGAGGGTCGTGGCGGTCATGCTGGGCTCCTTAGGCCTGGGCGAGGGCGGGCTGGGAAACGAGGTCGAGGCGCAGGGTCATGCAGAAGGCCGCCCCGCCGGAGAGGATGAAGGGGTCGAGATCGACCTCGACGACACGGTAGCCGCGGGCCTCCAGGCGCTGGCGCAGGGCGGCCGGCGCGCGGGCCATGATCACGCTGCGGCCGAGGCAGACGGCGTTGACGCAGAAGGCCGCGGCGTCTTCCTCGGTCGCCACGATCCGCTGGGGGGGCGCGACATGGGCCTCGATGCGGGCCAGGGCCTCGGCCGAGAAGGCCGGCGGATAATAGAGCACCTCGCCGCCGCTCAGCGGCCGGAAGCAGGTGTCCAGGTGATAGAACTGCGGGGTTGCCAGTTCGAGGGCGACCACCGGCTTGCCGAAGGTCCTGGCGATGATGTCGCCCGCCTCGCGGCTGGAGCGGGGACCATAGCCGGTCCAGAACAGCTGACGGGCCTCGTCCCACAGGCCGTCGCCGGCGCCTTCATGGGTCAGGCCGGCCGGCAGCTCGACGATCTGCGAGATCACGCCCTGGGCCAGCAGGCGTTCGAAGGCGGCGCGGAACGGCGCCTCTTCGCCCTGGCGTTCGGAGCAGTGGAAGGGGGCCATCAGGGCCTTGCCGTCCAGCACGACGGCGGCGTGGGCCGGGAAGACCAGGTCGGGCAGGCCGGGCTCGGCGGGGACCATCGTCACCTCGCCGCCGGCGGCCTCCAGCGCCCGGCGCAGGGCGGCGGAGGCGGCGATCGCCTCGGCCTTGCGGTGACCGGCCCAGGCGTCGGGGCGCATCCAGGGATTGATGACGTAGCTGACGTCGAATTCCGAAGGATCGGTCATCAGGAACTGCGGGCGCATGGGACTTCAGCCGGTTGTTGAAGAGGTCCCCTGAGGTTCGAACCGGGTCGCGCTAGCGAAAAGTCCCCGCTCTGATACATTTTGTCGGAAACTTTGACGTTTTGTCAGAAGGTGTTGGCGAATGGACGAACTGGACCGGAAGCTGCTGGCCCTGCTGCGAATCGACGCTCGGGCGGCGGCCTCCAAGCTGGCGGCGGACCTGAAGGTCAGCCGCGGCACCGTGCAGAACCGCATCGACCGGATGCTGGCGCGCGGCGCCATCCAGGGCTTCACTGTGCGCCTACGCCCCGACATCGAGGCCGACCGGGTGCGCGCGGTGATGTGCATCGAGATCAAGGGCGAGCGGTCGGGCGCGGTGGTGAAGGCCCTGCGCGGCCTGCCGGAGGTCGCCGCCATCCACACCACCAATGGCCGCTGGGATCTGGTGGCCGAGCTCGACACCGAGAGCCTGCCCACCTTCAGCCGCACCCTGGACGAAATCCGCCGGATCGAGGGCATCGCGGCGACCGAGACCAACCTGCTGCTGTCCAGCCACCCGACCTGACGAACCACTGTCACGAAAGTCGCGCATGGGGTTTGCGACCGCGGCCGGCGCTGCGGGATTCAAAGGACCTTCGATGTTCGATTTCCGCCGCGCGGCCCTCGCGCTCGCCCTCGGCCTCGCCGCCGCCGCGCCCGCCGCCGCCCAGCCGCACAATGTGATCATCTTCGTGGCCGACGGCCTGCGCTCGAAGATCGTGACGCCGGAGACCGCGCCGGCCCTGGCGGCGGTGCGCGCCGAAGGCGTCGACTTCAAGAACAGCCACTCGCTGTTCCCGACCGTGACCACGCCCAACGCCTCGGCGATCGCCACCGGCCACCGGCTGGGCGACACCGGCGACTTCGGCAACACCCTCTATGTGGGCAAGCCCTTCCCGCCGCCCTTCGTCTCCCCGCTGGCGGGCCTGGAGGACGACGACGTCCTCGGCCTGATGAACGAGCGGTTCGGCGGCGACTACCTGAACGAGATCAGCCTGCTCGAGGCGGCAAGCATCGCGGGCTATTCGACGGCCGTGGTCGGCAAGCTGGGCCCGGCGGCGGTCCAGGCGGTGACCGCCCGCGAGGGCAAGGGCACCATCGTCATCGACGACTCCACGGGCTGGTCCAAGGACTTCGGCGCCCTGCCGCTGGACCCGGACGTGGCCGCCGCCATCAAGGCCGCGGGCCTCGCCAAGGCGACCCCTGACCGGGGCCTGAACACCTGGGGCGGCGCCTACAACATGCCGGGCGTGCAGATCGCCAATGTCGACCAGCAGGCCTGGTTCACGGCCGTGGCGACCAAGGTGCTGCTGCCGCGCTTCAAGGCGGCGGGCAAACCGTTCGTCCTGGTGGTCTGGTCGCGCGACCCGGACGGCACCCAGCACAACACCGGCGACAGCCTCAATGCGCTGACCCCCGGCATCAACGGCCCGACCAGCCTGGCGGCCATCCGCAACGCCTCGGACAATCTGGGCGCCATCCGCGCGGCGCTGAAAGACCTCGGCCTCGACGCCGACACCAATGTGGTGGTCACCGCCGACCACGGCTTCTCGACCATGAGCCGCGAGGCGTCGACCAGCGCCTCGTCCAAGTACCGCTATCCCGACGTGGTCCCGGGCTTCATCCCGCCCGGCTTCCTGGCCATCGACATGGCCCAGGCGCTGGGCCTGCCGCTCAATGACGGCGCCGGCCTGCCGGTCGATCCGAAGCAGGGCTTCTATCCCAAGCGCGGCGCCCTGCTGGGCAAGGACGCCAAGGCGCCGGAGGTGGTGATCGCCCCCAATGGCGGCGCCAGCCTGATCTATCTGCCAGGCGCGGACCCCCCCGCCATGGCGCGCAAGGTGGTGAGCTTCCTGACCACCCAGGACTATGTCGGCGCCATTTTCGTGCGCGACAGCCTTGGCCCGATCCCGGGCGCCCTGCCGACCAGCGCGGTCGGCCTGGCCGGCTCGGCCGTGACCCCGGCGCCGGACATCGTGGTCAGCTTCAAGAGCTTCGACACCGGCTGCGGCGATCCGGAGCTCTGCGGCGTCGAGATCGCCGACACCGAGCAGCAGCACGGCCAGGGCATCCACGGGAGCTTTGGCCGCCAGGACACCCACAACTTCATGGCCGCCGTCGGACCCGACTTCAAGGCGGGCTTCGTCGACCCGGCTCCGGTGAGCAACGCCGACTGGGCCCCGACCCTCGCGCATTTGCTGGGCCTGACCATCGCGCCGAAGGGCAGGGCCGTGGGGCGGGTGATGGGCGAGGCCCTCGTCGCCGACGGCGCGCCGCGGCCGTTCGAGGCGCGATCGATCCGCTCGCAGCCGGCCGCCAGCGGTTTCTTCACCCAGCTCGACAGCCAGCACGTCGCGGACACGCCCTATTTCGATGCGGCGGGCATGCCTGGGCGCACGCTCGGGCTGAAGGTTTCGCCATAGCCATTTTTGGATGAGTAACGCGAAGAAGTACCGATGTTCGAAGAACGCAGTTTCAGAGAACAAGCTGCACCCATCTTGGGTATACTTAAATAAATCAAGGGTAATCGAACCTTAATTCACCGCCCGATACAGGACCAAATCTGCTGGCCGGAGCGTGCATGTCGCGCGCCCGCGCCGCGAAGGGACGAGGGCGAGATGACGATCAAGGCGCGGCTGCTGACTTGCCTTTTCCTGCTGGCGTTCGGCATGGCGGCGATCGGCCTGACGGGTTGGATTTCGAACAGCCTCGCGGCCAAGCGCATGGCCTCGGTGCTGGCCGACCGGGTGGTTCCGATGGACCAGCTCAACACGGTGAGCGACTCCTACGCGGTGAATATCGTCGACGCCGCGCACAAGGCGGCCAGCGGTCTTGAAACGCCCGACGAGGCGCTGAGCCAGGTCACCGAAGCCCGCGCCCGCATCGAGCGCGAGTGGAACGACTACAACAGCACCCAAATGACCGACGAGGAGTTGCAGCTCATCGCCAAGGCCAAGGCCGACATGCCGCGGGCCAACGCCGCCATCGATGAACTGCAGTCCCTGCTCAAGGCGCGCGACATCTCCGGCCTCCAGGCCTTCACCTCCCAGAAGCTTTATCCGGCGATCGATCCGGTGAGCGCCAGTGTCGATTCACTGCTCGAACTGCAGCTCAAGGTCGCGCGGGAAGATGGGGTCGAGGCGGCCAAGGAGGCCAAGATCGCCATGGCGGTCCTGGCGGTCGTCACCCTGGCGGCGAGTGGCCTCTTCATCTTCGTGGCCAGCACCATCGTGCGGCAGGTCAGCCGACCCCTGGTCGATATGTCAGGCGTGATGCGCGCCCTGGCCGATGGCGACAACAGCGTTCGCATCCCCGGCGCCGATCGCCCCGACGAAATCGGCCAGATGGCCGGTGCGGTGCAGGTCTTCAAGGACAACGCGCTGGCCAAGATCAAGGCCGACGCGGAGGCCGAGGCCGCCAAGGCCCAGGCCGAGCGCGACCGCCAGGCGGCGGCCGCCGCTGCGATCGCCGAGGAACAGACCCTGGTGGTGCGGACCTTCGGCGCAGCGCTGTCGCGCCTGGCCAGCGGCGACCTGACCCACCAGGTGCCGGCCGACATCCCGCCTGCCTACGCCGAACTGCGCACCAACTTCAATGCGGCGCTCGCCAAGCTGCAGGAGACCATGCGGGTCATCCTCGGCAACGCCGGTTCGATCCGCTCGGGCAGCCAGCAGATCACCGTGGCTTCGGACGACCTCGCCAAGCGCACCGAACAGCAGGCGGCCGGCCTCGAGGAGACCGCCGCGGCGCTGGACCAGATCACCGTCACCGTCCGGAAGACCGCCGATGGCGCCCGCGAGGCGCGCGAAGTTGTGGCTTCCGCCCAGTCCGGCGCCGTGGCCTCGGGCGAGGTGGTGCGCCGAGCCGTCGAGGCGATGGCGGCCATCGAGAGCTCGGCCCAGCAGATCAGCCAGATCATCGGGGTGATCGACGAGATCGCCTTCCAGA
>CAMFIW010000123.1 GCA_945952355.1 uncultured Phenylobacterium sp.
GTCGGCGGGTCCTGGAGCTTCATCTTCGGGTTCGGCGTCGCGCTTGCCGTGTGGATCTGCTGGAACGAACTGGGCGGCAAGGCGCTCGCCTTCGACCCCTATCCCTTCATCTTCCTGAACCTGATGCTCTCGATGCTGGCGGCCATCCAGGCGCCGGTGATCATGATGAGCCAGAACCGCGCCGCGGCCCGTGACCGCGAGGCCGCCGAGCACGACTATGTGGTCAACCTTCGCGCCGAGCTGGAGATCATGCACCTGCACGACAAGCTGGACGCCCTGCGCGAGGAGCAGATCATGGAACTGCTCGCCCGCCAGCAGGAGACGCTGGAACTGCTGCGGGTGCAGGTCGCCGAGCTCGCGGCCCGGAAGTCCTAGCCGCCCCAGGTCGCGAACAGGCCGATCGTGGACGAGGCCATCACCGCCGTGGCCGCCCAGCCGACGATCTTCAGGCCGGGGGGGAGGCGGAATGGCCCCATGACGTCGCGCCGGCTGGCGAGGCGCATCATCAGGGCCATGACGGGCGCCGCCACCACGCCATTGACCACCGCGCTCCAGAACAGGGCCTTGATGGGGTCCAGGGGGGTGAAGTTCAGCCCCACCCCGACCAGGCTCGCCACGGCGATGGCCGCGTAGAAGGCCTTGGCATCCCCGGGCCGGCGGGCCAGGCCGACCTCCCAGCCGAACACCTCGCCGAGCGCGAAGGCCGACGAGCCCGCCAGGACCGGGACGGCCAGGAGCCCCGTACCGATGATCCCGAGGGCGAAGACGACGAAGGCGAACGGGCCGGCGATGGGGCGCAGGGCTTCGGCGGCCTGAGCCGAGGTCTGGATGTCGGTGACCCCGTGGGCGTTCAGGGTGGCCGCGGTGGTGATGATGATGAACAGGGCCACGGCGTTGGAGAACGCCATGCCGACATAGGTGTCGATGCGGATCCGCCGCAGTTCGCGAACCGCGCGCTCCGGCGCCTGGAGCAGGGGCGCGTCGCCGGGGCGTTCGCGCGCGTCCTCGACCTCTTCCTCCGCCTGCCAGAAGAACAGGTAAGGGCTGATCGTCGTCCCCAGCAGGGCGACGAAGACGGTGAGATACGGCGCGGTGAGTTCGAAATGCGGTGCGATCAGGTCCCAGCCGACCGTGCGCCAGGGAATGTGGACGACGAAGGCCACGCCGACATAGGCGAACAGGGACAGGGTCAGCCACTTGAGGATCGCGACATAGCGGGCGTATCGCGAAAAGATCTCGAGGAGCGCCGTCAGCACGCCGAAACCGGCCACGTAGAGTAGGGCGGGGCCGCCGATCAGCAACTTCAAAACCGCGGCCATGGCCCCCAGGTCGGCGCCCAGGTTGATGATGTTGGCGACGACCAGCAGGCTGACCACCCCACCGACCACCGCGGGCGGATAGTGCCGCTTCAGATTTCCGGCCAGGCCGAGACCGGTGACCCGGCCGATGCGGGCGCTGATCTCCTGGATGGCGCACATCAGAGGCCAGCTGAAGAGCATGACCCAGCCGAACGCGTAGCCGAACTGGGCGCCGGCCTGGGAATAGGTGGCGATGCCGCTGGGGTCGTCGTCCGAGGCGCCGGTGATCAGGCCTGGACCCAGCACCTTGAGCAGCATCGGCGCCGGCTCGCCCGCCTCATCGGGGTCGGGCTTCGTCGGATCGGCAAGGTCGGTCATGCGGCGCGGCCCTTCCCCCGGCGAGCCCTAGCATAGCAGAGCTCGTTGCGCGCGGCGCCGATCGAGCGGGCTCGCGTCGCGCGACAAATCGCCGGGGCGGCGAAGGCCGCGCCACGCGCCGGTTGAAGGGCGGTCATCGCGCCTTCGACACGGCCGTACGCTGGCCCAGGCGGGGCTCGGCGCCGGCGACGAGGCGGCGGATGTTGGCGCGGTGCAGCCAGATGACATAGAGGCCGCCAGCGACCACCAGCAGCCGATAGGGCAGGGGATGCGGCAGGCCGCAGACCAGGCCGGCGGCCGTGAGCGCGGCCAGCATGGAACCCAGCGAGACCAGTCGGAAGACGGCGACGATCAGGACGAAAGCCACAGCCGCGCCGACGCCGACGGGCCAGGACATGGCCAGCAGCACGCCGAGCCCGGCGGCGGCCGACTTGCCCCCGGTGAACCCCAGCCAGATCGAGCGGCTGTGGCCGATCACGGCGGCGAGGCCGGCGAGGCAGACGGCCCAGGGTGTCCAGGTCTGCTGGTCGAGGCCCGCCGGTGGAGCGATCGCGGACGAGGCGAAGAGCCAGGCGCAGAGCCCTTTGACGACGAGGATCGCCGCCACGCCCTTCAGGAGGTCGATCAGCAGCACGGCGACCCCGGGGACCGCCCCCAGGGTGCGCAATACGTTGGTGGCGCCGGTGGATCTGGAGCCATGCTCGCGGATGTCGATGCCCTTGAGGAGCTTGCCGGCCAGGTAGCCGGTGGGCGTCGCGCCCAGCAGGTAGGCGGCGGCCAGTCCGACCAGGTTCGCGATCCAGAAGGACATGTTGCGACACTCCCACCTTGCCAAGTTGGCTCATGAGCGTGATAGCTCACCCGATCGCGCAGCTCCATTTCCCAAACGTCATCGTCGGCCTTGCGCCCGCGACCCATAGGCGTTGAGGCCCAGGCAAGGCGCCGGGCGCGAAGATCATGGGTGGCCGGGACAAGCCCGGCCATGACGGCAAGACGAGCAAGGTCCATCCCCTAGGCTCGCGCCGCGCGCCGCAGGGCCTGGGGCGGTTGGCCGAAGGCGCGCAGGAAGGCGCGGCGCATGCGCTCGGGGTCGCCGAAGCCGGCGGCCCGGGCCACCCGGTCGATCGGCTCGCTGGAGCTTTCGACCTGCTCGCGGGCCGTCTCCAGGCGCAAGCGCTCCACCGCCTTGGCCGGGGTGAGGCCGGTCTCGGCCGCGAAGGCGCGGGCGAAATGGCGCGGGCTCATGGCCGCGCGGTCGGCGAGCTGCTCGACGGTCAGGGGTTGGGCGGGCCGTGCGCGCATCGAGTGGAGCAGCTCCGCGAAACGGCCGGCCCGGCCGCCCATCTCGATGAGGGCCGAGAACTGCGACTGACCGCCCGGGCGTCGATGATAGACCACGAGCTGCTGGGCGGTGGCGCGGGAGGTGTCCTCACCCAGGTCCTCCGCGATCAGGGCCAGGCTGAGGTCTATGCCGGCGGTGATGCCCGCCGAGGTCCAGATCGGTCCGTCGCGCACATAGATGCGGTCGGGATCCAGCGCGACCTTCGGGTAGCGGCGGGCGAAATCGGCCGATCTCTGCCAGTGCGTGGTCGCCCGGCGACCATCGAGCAGGCTGGCCTGGGCCAGGACGAAGGCCCCGGAGCAGACGCTGGCCGTCCGTCGCGCGCGGGCCGAGGCGGCGCGGACCCAGGCGAGGGTCGTCGGATCGAGGATCGCCTGGCGGGTCCCATCGCCGCCGGCCACGACGACCGTGTCGAAGGCCTCGTCCGACAGGGGCTCGGCGAACATCGCCGCGCCGGAGGAACTCGCCACACGCCCCGGCTCGGCCGCCATGATCTTGAGCTTGTAGGCCGCCGGAACGAAGCGCTCCGCGATCTCGAAGGCCGAGATCGGCCCGGCGGCGTCGAGCAGCTGGAAGTCGGGGAAGATCAGGACGCCGATCCGGCGAGTCATGGCGGAATCCGAGGGAACTATGTCATTTCGGTCGGACGCTAAGGCTGGGATGATGGCGCGTCAATCGAAGGGGAGCCTTGCCATGACCGATCTGCACATCGTCATCCCGATCTATCCGCTGGTCACCCACCTGGATTTCACCGGCCCGCACCAGGTGCTGTCGCGGGCGCCGGGCGCCAAGGTCATCGTCGCCTCCAAGGGCGGCCAGGACATCGCCTCAGACGGTCTCGTGTTCACCGGCCTGGCCGATCTCGCCAAGATCGACCGCTGCGACGTGATCTGCATTCCCGGTGGGTTCGGCACGACGGACGCGATGCTGGACGAGGACTTCATGCGCGAGGTCCGGCGACTGGCCTCGCAGGCGACCTATCTGACCAGCGTCTGCACGGGCTCCCTGGTGCTGGCGGCGACCGGCCTGATCCGCGGCAAGCGCGCGGCCTGCCACTGGCAATGGCGCGCTCTGCTGGAGCCGTTCGGGGTGATCGTCGACGAGGGCCGGGTGGTGCGCGACGGCAACGTGATCACGGGCGGCGGCGTGACCGCCGGCCTCGACTTCGCCTTCACCCTGGCGGCGGAGCTTGCCGGTCCGGAGGCCGCCCAGGCGATCCAACTCGGCCTGGAATATTCGCCCGCCCCGCCGTTCGACGCCGGCCGGCCGGAGACAGCCCCGCCGGAGATCCTGGCCCGCGTGCGCCAGCGGTTCGACGGGGTGGTGGCCGAGCGCCGGGGCGCCGCCGAGGAGGCGGCGCGACGGCTGGCGGCGTGGGCCTGACCGCGGACCGCCTTGCAGGATCCGTAACCGTACGAGGTCATTTTCCGGCAAGGCCGCGCACGTTAGGGTGGCGGCATGGCGGGACGCGTCCTGATCCTGACAGGCCCTCCGGGGGCCGGTAAGAGCACGGCGGCCCGCCGCCTGGCCGAGGAAGCCGATGTCGTCGCCTTCGCCGGGGGCGTGCATGTCCACGGCGACGACTTCATGGACTATGTGCGATCGGGGTTCATCGAGCCCTGGATGCCGGAGTCGCACGGCCAGAACTTGACGATCACCCGGTCGCTGTCGGCCGCCTGTTTCGCCTTCGCGGCGGGCGGATACCTGGCGGTGTTGGACTGGATCGTCGGTCCCTGGTTCCTCGATCCCTATCGCGAGGACGCGCGGCGCACCGGCGTCGTGCTCGACTACATCCTGCTGCGCCCCAGCGAAGACCTGGCCAGCCGCCGCGCCCGCGAGCGCGACGAACGGCCGGTGGCGGACTACTCGCATCTCAGCCCGCTCTACGCTCAGATGTCCGACATCGGCGAACTGGAACGGCACGTCATCACCACCACCCACCTGTCGATCGACGACACGCTGCGGGCCATCCGCGACGGCATGGCCGACGGGCGGTACCGATTGAGATGATCCCGCGGACTCCGGGCCTGGGCGCTCAGCGACCCTGGTGGCGATAGGGCTGGGCCGAGGCGGCCTGGCGCACTGAGTCGTGGCGCGAGGGGTCTCGCAGGCCGGTGTCGCCTTCGCCCGCATGGTCGAGCTTGCCGGGGGGCAGGGCGGCGGGCGTTCGCCGCGCGCCATGGAAGGCCCGTTGTTCCGGTGGGATGGGCGGCTGCTTGGACATGGTCGAGCCTCCTAGCTCTACGGAGGACAACCGGCCCGCGCGGGCGCTTGTTCCGGTAGATCAGACCGCGTCGAGGCCGATGTCGAGCACAGGCGCGGAGTGGGTGAGCGCCCCGACGCTGATGACCTGCACCCCGCTCTCGGCGATGGGCCGCACGGTCTGCAGATTGACGCCGCCGGAGGCTTCCAGTGTGACCTTGCCACCGGCCATCTCGACGGCGCGCTTCAGGGCGTCGGGGTCGAAATTGTCCAGCATGATCACGTCGGGCCTGTGGGGCAGGGCCTCGGCGAGCTGTTCCAGGCTGTCGACCTCGACCTCGATCTTGGTCAGGTGGCCGGCGAAGGCGCGGGCGCGGGTCAGGGCCTGGCCGACCCCGCCGCTGGCGGCGACGTGGTTGTCCTTGATGAGGATCGCGTCATCCAGGCCGAAGCGGTGGTTGACCCCGCCGCCGCAACGCACGGCGTACTTCTCCAGGTGGCGCAGGCCGGGCGTGGTCTTGCGGGTGTCGACGATGCGCGCGCCCGTGCCCTCGACGGCGTCGACATAGGCTCGGGTGAGGGTGGCGACGCCCGAGAGCCGACCCATCAGGTTCAGCGCCGTGCGCTCCGCCGAGAGCAGGGCGCGGGCCTTGGCCGAGACGAAGGCCGCGACGTCGCCGGGGTTCAACAGGTCGCCGTCGGCGCAGCGGGCCTCGAAGCGGGCTTGGGGATCCAGGGCCAGGACGGCCAGGCGGGCGCAGGCAAGGCCGCTGATCACGCCACGCTGGCGCACGGCGAAGACCGCGTCCAGCCGCGCCTCGGCGTCGATGCAGGCCAAGGCTGTGATGTCGCCGGCGCGGCCCAGATCCTCGGCCAGGGCGGCGCGGACCACGGGTTCGATGAGGAGGTCGGGCAGGGGCTCGATCATGCGTCCACCCCCGCCTTCAGGCCCCGCATGAAGGCATGCATCAGGGTGTCGACGGCGGTGCGCACCTCGGTGTTCGCGGCCACCGGGTCGGCGGCGCTGGCGATGCGCAGCGCGCCCTGGATGAAGGCGCCGAACAACAGGTGGGCCAGAGCCGGCGCCTGCTCGGCCGGCAGCAGCCCGGCCTCGACCCAGCTCTCCAAGCCGTTGGCGACGAGGCAGATGCCGCTGGGCTCCAGGAGTTCCATCCAGCGGTCGAAGCCGAGGACGGCGGGGCCGTCGATCAGCAGCAGGCGCTGGGCCTCCTGAGAGGCGTAAGCGTCGAACAGCCGCGAGCCGCCGGTGCCGAGCTGGTCGAGGCGCGGTTGCGGTTGCACGCGCCCCGAGGCGTCCACATGGTCGGCGATGTCGTCGATCACCGCGCGGCAGGCGGCGCGGAACAGATCGGTCTTGTCCTTGAACTGATAGTAGACCGCGCCCTTGGTCAGGTCGGCGTTGGCGGCGATCTCGTCGACCGAGACCTCGGCGTAGCCCCGTTCGGTGAAGAGGCGGCGCGCCGGGGCGATCAGCCGTTCGCGATTGGTCGTGGAATAGCTGTGGTCGAGGCTCATCGACGGGCCTTGGGCATATGCGGGACGGATCCTAAGGGGTCAGGCGGCCTGCGAGGCGGGGGCTCCGCCGTCGAGGGTCAGGATGGTGCGGGCGGGCGGGAGCTGGCCGGGATAGTCGGCGCGGAAATGGGCGCCGCGGCTCTCATGGCGGTCCAGCGCGGCCTGGGCGACCAGACGCGCGGCGACAAGCGGGCCGGCGGCGCCGTCGGCGGACTGCAGGGCGTCGATCTCGTCCAGCAATCGGGTCAGGCCGGCGGCGTCGCGGATCACGCCCGCGTCGCGGCTCATGCCGGCGCGCAGGGCCTGCAGGGCCACGTCGGGCAGGTCGCGGGTCAGGATGCGGCGCAGGCCGGGCGCGCCGGCGGCCTGGGCCTCGCGAGCCGCGCGGCCGGCGCGGGTCCCGAACACCGCGGCTTCCAGGAGCGAGTTCGAGGCCAGGCGATTGGCGCCATGCACGCCCGTCGAGGCGCATTCGCCGGCGGCGAACAGGCCGGGCAGGGTGGCGGCGCCGGTCGCGTCGGTGACGATCCCGCCCATGTGATAGTGGCAGGCCGGGGCGACCGGGATCGGCTGGACGCGCGGGTCGATGCCGCCCGACAGGCAGGCCGCGAACACGCCGGGGAACTCGTGCGGGAAGTGGTCGCCGATCGCCGCGCGGGCGTCGAGGAAGGCGCCGCGGCCGGCTTCTCGCTCGGCATGGATGGCGCGGGCCACCAC
>CAMFIW010000124.1 GCA_945952355.1 uncultured Phenylobacterium sp.
CCTCCGGCAAGGAGTTCGCCACCCTCGGCATCGAGGTGAAGCCCAAGCTCAACCTCGTCCAGATGATGGCCCAGAAGGCGGAGTCCGTCGCCGCCCTGACCAAGGGCGTCGAGTTCCTGTTCAAGAAGAACAAGGTCGACTGGGTGAAGGGCGCGGGCCGCATCGCCGGCCAGGGCAAGGTCGAGGTCGTGGGCAAGGACGGCGCCGTCTCCACCCTCGAGACCGGTAACATCGTCATCGCCACCGGCTCCGAGCCCTCCGGCCTGCCGGGCGTCACCGTCGACAACCAGCGCATCCTGGATTCCACCGGCGCGCTCTCGATCCCGGAAGTGCCGAAGAGCCTGGTCGTCATCGGCGCCGGCATCATCGGCCTCGAGCTCGGCTCGGTCTGGCGCCGCCTGGGCGCCCAGGTGACCGTCGTCGAATTCCTCGACCGCATCTGTCCGGGCATGGACGCCGAGGTCGCCAAGACCTTCCAGCGCGCGCTCACCAAGCAGGGCATGACCTTCAAGCTCGGCGCCAAGGTCACCGGCGCCAAGGCGTCCAAGACCAAGGTCGACCTCACTGTCGAGCCCGTCGCCGGCGGCGACGCGGAAATCCTCAGCGCCGACTATGTCCTGCTGGCCATCGGCCGCCGGCCCTATACCGAGGGCCTGGGCCTGGAGAGCGTCGGCATCGTCCCCGACAAGCGCGGCTTCATCGAGACCGACCACTGGAAGACCTCGGCGCCCGGCGTCTGGGCGATCGGCGACGTCACCCACGGCCCGATGCTGGCCCACAAGGGCGAGGAAGAGGCCGTCGCCTGCATCGAGACCATCGCCGGCAAGGCGGGTCACGTGAACTATGGCGTCATCCCCTCGGTGGTCTACACCTCGCCGGAAGTGGCCTGGGTCGGTCAGACCGAGGAAGAGCTGAAGGCCGCGGGCCGCGCCTACAAGTCCGGGAAGTTCCCCTTCACCGCCAACAGCCGCGCCAAGATCAACCACGAGACCGAGGGTTTCGTGAAGGTCCTGGCCGATGCGGCCACCGACGAGGTTCTAGGCGTCCACATGATCGGGCCCCAGGTCGGCGAGATGATCGGCGAATACTGCGTGGCCATGGAGTTCAAGGCCGCGTCCGAGGACGTGGCGCGTACCTGCCACCCCCACCCGACCCGCTCGGAGGCCCTGCGACAGGCGGCCATGGGCGTCGAGGGGTGGACGATGCAGGCCTAGGCCCGAGTGCTGGTCCGCGGCGCGCTGCTCTGCGAGCTGCCCATCGCGGCCAGCCTCTACCAGCGCGTCCTGCGGGACACCTTCACCTGGCTGCCGGCCTGGCGGCACAATGCGCAGGACTTCCTGAACGCGGCGGGCGACGAGAGCGTCCATGTGGCCGTGGCCGAGGCCCGCATCGTCGGCGTCGCCTCAGTGTTCGAGCCTGACGATTTCATCCATTCGCTCTATGTGGCCGAGCGGGGGCAAGGCGCCGGCAAGGCCCTGCTCGACCACATCGCCGCCCGCGCCAAGGGGCCGGTCTCGCTGAAGTGCCAGATCCAGAACCTGCGAGCGCGCGCCTTCTATGTCCGCGAGGGCTTTCGCGAGATGGAGCGCGGCGCCGATGTCGTCACCGGCGTCGCCTGGGTGCGGATGCAGCGCTGAGCCCTCGGTGCTAGTCTAAGGGCAGGAGGACTTGCCCATGCCGCTCGCCATCCTCGCCGCCGGCGCGATCGCCATCGCGCCCACCCACGCCCTGCCGGGTCCCCGCACCGTGCTCCTGGCCGCCCCCGCCGCCTGCCCCAACGCCTGGCGCACCACCCCGGTCGCCCAGGGCCCTGCGCGCCTCTCGAAACTCGGCGAACTGCCCAAGGCCGCGCTCATGCTGCCGGTTCTGCGCTTGGTCGACGGATGCCCTGCGCCCACCGTGGTCCGGGATCAGGTCGAAGGCGACGGCCATTTCGCGAAATCGCCCACAGACTAGATGCCGTTTCCCGTCCCTTCTCCCGCGAGGGAAAAGGAAGGCGGTCAGATTTCCAGTTCCGCCCCGCGCAGGTCGCATCCGCGCAGCTGGGCGCCGGCCATGTCGGCCTCCAGGAACCGCGCCTTCTGGGCGTGGGCGCCGGTCATGTCCGCCAGGCGGAGGACCGCGCGCGACAGGTCCGTCCGCACCATCCGCCCGTCGCCGATGGCCAACGGGCCGAGCCTCGCCTCGCGCAGGTCCGCGCGGGTCAGCTGGGCCTCCATCAGCCGCGCGCCGCGCAGGTCCGCCCCCTTCAGGTTGGCCCCGCGCAGATCGCAGCCCGACAGGTCGGCGCCCTGCAACTGACAGCCTTCAAGGTTCATGCCGAAGAAAACGCTGCGTGGCGCCGACATCCCCGTCAGCTTGCGGCCCTTCAGGGTCCGCAATGGGCGGAAATCGACCTCGGGGATGCGGGCGATCCGCCCCTCGCGCCCCTCGCTATCGCAATAGGCCTGGTGTTCGCGCAACACCATGTCGAGCGGCCGATCCTCCACATAGATCACCGGCGGAGGCGCTTTCAGCACGCCCGTCAGGTCGGCCTCGTCCAGGTTGGCGAAGCCCAGCTGCACCTTGACCATCACCGCGCCCCGCAGCGACGCGCCCGACAGGTCGGCGCCCGACAGGTCCGCGCCCGTCAGGTCCGCGCCGTCCAGTGTCGCCTTGACCAGCTTGGCGCCGCCCAGGGTCGCGCCGGCCAGGTTGGCGTCGGTGAAGTCCGTCGCCTGGCTTACCGCGCCGCCGAGCTGGGCGCCGGCGAAGTTCGCCCCGGACACCACCGCGATGCGGCTCTCGCCCGCCCGTTGGGCGTGCTCCAGGATGCGGAAGCCCTCCGCCCGGTCCTGCAGGGCGATCCGCCCCTCGCGCAAGTCGCAGCCTGCCAGGTCCGCGCCCGCCAGGTTCGCGCCGCGCAGACAGGCCCCGCGCAGGTCTGCGCGCGACAGGTTCGCCTGGCGCAGGTCGGCGTCGCGCAGGTCCGAAGCGAAAAGCACCGCCTGGGCGAGGTTCGCCCCCGCCAGCGACGCTTCGGCAAGGCGCGCGCCGGACAGGTCGGCCTCGCGCAGGTCGACGCCGTCGAGCTGGCGATTTCCGAGGTCCATATGGGACAGGTTCGCGCGCCGCCCGCCGCTGCGGCCGGCCAGGTAGCGGCGGTGCTGCTCGAGCACGGCGCGCAGGCCGTCCGAGCCGAGCGAGCGGAACTGGGGGTTCGCGAACGACATCAGCAGGTTCTTTTCCGGTCGGTCGAGACTGGGGAGAACGCGCTTAAGGAAGGGTTGCGACAGCCTGTCGCAGGGGCAGAATTCCCCGACCTCAACCTCATCTTGGGGGCAATTGCGCGTCAGGCGCGTAGCGCCGCCTAGAACCAACCCCGTTTGCGCATCCAGAGCAGCGGTCCCAAAGAGCAGACCCCCATCAGAAACAGCGCGAATGGATAGCCGAACGCCCACTTCAGCTCGGGCATGTGCTCGAAGTTCATTCCGTAGATCGCCCCCACCAGGGTGGGCGGCATCAGGATGACGGTGACCACGGCCAGGAACTTCATGGTTACGTTCTGCTCGATGTTGATCAGGCCCAGCGCGGCGTCGAGCAGGAAGGCGATGTGCGAGGCCTGGTAGCCGGAATGGTCGGTCAGCGACTGGATGTCGTGCTGGATCGAGGTGAGGTGAGCCCGGCACGCCGGCTGTTCGCGGATCTCGCTCGCCAGGGCGGCGAAGCTCGCCAGCCGGCCGAGGCTCACCAGGCTGGTGCGGGCCAGCGCCGCTCGCGACTGCACGCGCGCCAGTCCCGTCAGCAGGGGTTCGAAGGCCGCGCCGCGCGGCCGATCGAAAATGGCGTTCGACGAGGCCTGAACCTGGTCGGAGCCCATCTCGAGCACCTCGGCCAGGCGTTCGACCACGGCGTCCAGAAGGCCCAGCAGGGCCTCGCCGCCGGCCGCGGCGTCGACGCCCGTCGCCAAAGCGCGTTGGGCGAAGTTGCTGAACGCCTTCACCGCCTCATAGCGGATGGTGACCAGCCGATGGTCGCTCAGGACGAAGGTCACCGGGCTGAGGGCGGGGCGCGAGTCGGTGCTGCGGATCAGCAGGCTCGCGGTCATGAAGGTCGCGCCGTTCTCCTGATAGAGGCGGCTGGACGGCTCGATCGCGGCCATTTCCTCGACCGTCGGCAGGTCGAGGCCGATCGCCTGCTCGACGGCAAGTTCCTCCTCGCGCGTGGGGGAGGCCATGTCGAGCCAGACGGCGTCCGACGGCAGCCGCCAGTCGGCGGGCAGGCTCGCGATATCTAGTGTCTCGAAGGCCGAAGCGCCCCGTCGAAGCAGGTAGAGCATATGGTCCTCCGGCCTTCGCCCTGTCTTGCGGCGGCAGGCTCATGAGGTCAACGGGGCGGTGGAGCGCTCACACCTGCCGTCATCCCCGGGCTTGTCCCGGCGACCCATACGCGTCGCAGGTTGAGGCAAATTCCCGAAGGCGGAGATCATGGGCGGCCGGGACAGAGCCCGGCCATGACGTCCGAATAGGTGGCCGCCTAATTCTTCTGTTCGGCCGGCGCCTGCGAGCCGGAGGTCACGGCCTGGATCAGGGCGGCGATCCGGTCGCCCGAGTCGGCGGCCTGGCTCAGCAGGGACAGCGGGCTCGCGCCCGGACGGACGGCCGAGGCCACCTGGCTGGCGGCGTTCTGGGCCATGGACAGGGCCGCATTGCCGGCGGCGCTGAGGCCGTTGTTGGCGATCTGCCTGGCCTGGGCGTCCTGGTAGATGAAGCCGTAGGTCGGGTAGGTGGTGTTGCCGAGGTCGCGCACCGGATCGTACCAGACCTTGACCGTCGACCAGTCGCCGGCGGGCGACACGTCGATCACGGTCACGTCCTTCTCGATCTGGCCGCGGGCGCCGCCGATGCGGGACCAGTTGGCGTGGGTGATCTGGATGACGCGGTCGGTCAGCACCTGGCTGACCACGGCCACGTGGCCGAGCGTCATCTTGCCGGTGGGCTTGAAGCAGAGGACGGCGCCGGTCTTGGGCGTGAAGCCAGTGTCGTAGCGGCCCACGGCCTGCTGCCACCAAGTCCGCGCGTCGCCGAAGATCTGGATGCCCGAGACGAGACGGGCGAAGGGCACGCATTGCCAGTAGGTGTCGGCCGAAGCGCCGGTGATCGGCGCAAGGGTCATGACCGCCGCGGCGGCCAGAGAACCGAGCACGGTCCTGGTCCGTTTAAGCATGCCGGCAAAACTCCCCCGCCGCGAACTGGGAAAGGGATACTCATCTCACAGGGGAATGAAAAGAGGCTTTATGCGTGTGCGGCGGAAGGTCGCCGAGTCGCGCGGGCCTCGGCCATGAGCTTCATCCCTGCGCGCGCCGGCTTCTCGATGAGATGATAGGACAGCGCGGCAAGAGGAACCACGCCGACCAGCAAAACTAACCACAGCGCGGGCGTCAAATGGCCATGGCTGAGCTGAAAGATTCTGGTAGCCGCATTTCCGAAGACTATCTTCCACGGCACGCAGATCATGTAGACCGAATAGCTGATCTCACCGAGATAGACGAGCGGCGCCTGGGCCAAAATGGGAGAGCCGGTTTGAGCGAGGCGCGCCAAGAAGAAGATGAGTCCGCCCAGGCTGGTGACGATCATGGCGTCCGGGGCGCCCAGTGCCGCGAATGTGAGCGCTGCGGCGCCTGAAATCAGGGCGCCGGCGAGGGTCTGCCCCTGATTCCGCGCGGGCCGGGCCCGCCACAGGGCGTGCAGGGCGCAGCCGTAGAAGAAGCACGGGACGATCCGCAGGGCGCCCCAGTGGATGGTGGCCTGAGTCAGGGGGAACCCGGCGGCGGCCTGGAATCCCGCATAAAGCGCCCAGAGCAGGGCGATGGCGGCGCCGACGGCGACCAGAGGGCGGTCCTTCAGCTTCAGCACCGCCCAGGCGAAGGCCGGGAAGGTCAGGTAGGCGAACCACTCGGCCGAGATCGACCAGGAGGGATGGTTCCAGCCGGCCACCGGGGCGAAGCCCCAGGCTTGGGTCAGGGTGAGTTGGGCCGGCAGGCTGGCCCAGGACAGGATGTTGGGGTCGACCGAAAAGCCCGCGACGCCGGCGGCGACCGCCACGGCGCCCAGTCCGACCAGGGTGGCGATGTGCAGCGGATAGACCCGCGCCAGCCGCGCCCACAGGAAGGCTCCGTACTTGAATCGGCCCTCCTCCAGGCCTGTCCGGTAGACGTGGCAGAGGATGAAGCCCGACAAGACGAAGAACAGCTCCACGCCCAGATAGCCCTTGGCGACAAGCCCCGGCCGCGCCTCGTCGCCGGTCAGCAGGGGAAAATAGTGGAACAGCACCACCCAGAGGGCGGCGAAGAACCGGAGGCTGGTCAGAGAGCGGATGTGCGCGGCGTCGTTCACGGCGTGGCGTCCCAAAACGGCGCCTTTTCGAGGCGCCCCGGCGAGCGAGTGCAATTCCCGCACCGGGCGAGTAATGCCCGATGCGACCCGCTAAGCTTGCCGCACAGTTGGTCACCAGTCGGTTAGCGCGCGGCGAAATCGCAGGAATGTACGCGTACGACTGGAAATCATACGCGTATGCCTCTAGGTGTTGACGACCGACGTCCGCCCCGCAGGGTGGGCGGCAATCTCGAGGAGACTCATGGCGGACCTCTTGGCCCTGACCACCGATCCCGCCGCCTGGGCGGCCCTGATCACGCTCGTCGTCATGGAGGTGGTGCTCGGCGTCGACAACCTGGTTTTCATCTCGATCCTGTCGAACAAGCTGCCGCCGGAGCAGCGCACCCGCGCGCGGCGCATCGGCATCAGCCTGGCCCTGATCCTGCGGCTGGCCCTGCTGTCCACCCTGGCCTTCATCGCCGGCCTGGTCGCCCCGGTTTTCACCCTGCCGTTCAAGGCGCCGCTGAACGCCGATGGCCATCCGCTTTTCGACCTGGCCTTCTCATGGCGCGACATGATCCTGCTGGCCGGCGGCCTGTTCCTGGTCTGGAAGGCGACCACCGAGATCCACCACACCATGGATCCGGCCCCCAGCGCCGACCTCCTCGACAAGAAGGCGCCGGTGGCCATGAATTTCGGCTCGGCGATCATCCAGATCCTGCTGCTGGACATCGTCTTCTCGATCGACTCGATCCTGACGGCCGTCGGCATGACCGATCACCTGCCGATCGTGATCATCGCCGTGATCGCCGCGGTGGCGCTGATGCTGGTGGCTTCCGATCCTCTGGCCAACTTCATCCACGACAATCCCAGCGTGGTGATGCTGGCGCTCGGCTTCCTGCTGATGATCGGCGCCACCCTGATCGCCGAGAGCTTCGGCATGCACGTCGAGAAGGGCTACATCTACGCCGCCATGGCTTTCTCGGCGGGGGTCGAGGCGCTGAACATGGCGTCGCGCAAGGCCTCGGCGAAGCGGGACGGACCGCCCGCGCACTGATGGACGACACGTCTGTGGC
>CAMFIW010000125.1 GCA_945952355.1 uncultured Phenylobacterium sp.
AACTGATAGCCGCGATCCTCGACGTGCACGGAGGCGTCGCCGTGCGGGACATAGGCGCCGTTCACATAGGCGATCCGTCCCATCACGCGTCCTCTTCCTCGACCGGCCGCGCACCCGACAGACCCAGCGACTTCAGCTTCCGGTGCAAGGCCGAGCGCTCCATGCCGATGAAGGCCGCGGTCCGCGAGATGTTGCCGGAGAAGCGGAGCATCTGGGCGTTGAGGTACTCGCGCTCGAACACCTCGCGAGCCTCGCGGAGTGGCAGCGAGATGATGCGCTCGGCGCCCATCGACCCGGCCGCGTCCGTCGGCGCGGCGTCTCCCGGCATCATGTCGGCGCTGATCGGCTCGGAGGGATCGCCGGCCGCGAGGATCAGCATCCGCTCCACATTGTTACGCAGCTGGCTGAGATTCCCTGGCCAGGGACGCACCTGCAGCGTCGCCAGCGCGTCGTCAGCGAGCCGGCGGCGCGCCATGCCCGTGGCCTCGCAGATCCGCTGGATGAAGTAGTCGACCAGCTCCGGGATGTCCTCGCGCCGCTCCGACAGGCCCGGCACACTCACCGGCACCACGTTCAGGCGGTGGAACAGGTCCTCGCGGAAGCGCCCATTGGCGATCTCTTCGCGCAGGTCGCGACAGGTCGAGGAGACCACGCGCACATCCACCTGCACGTCCTGGGTCCCGCCCACCCGGCGGAAGCGCTGCTCGACCAAGACCCGCAGGATGCGGCTCTGGGTCTCGCGCGGCATGTCGGCCACCTCGTCGAGATAGAGGGTGCCGGCGTGGGCGCGTTCGAACACACCGATCTTGGCCGGCCGGCCGCTCTCAGCCTCCTCGCCGAACAGCTCCAGGTCGACGCGCTCCGGGGTCATGCCGGCGGCGCTGATCACCACGAACTCGGCCTTGGCCCGGGGGCTGGCCCCGTGGATCAGGCGCGCCACGGTCTCCTTGCCCGCGCCCGGCGGACCGGAGATCAGCACCCGGCTGTTGGCCGAGGCGAGTTTGCCGATCAGGCCCCGCAGTTGCTGGGTGGCCATCGACTTACCGATCAGGCCGTCGGGCGTGATCGTCTGGGCGCGCAGGCGGCGGTTCTCGCGCTTGAGGTTGGCAGCCTCCAGGCCGCGCTCGACCACCAGCAGAAGCCGGTCGGACTTGAACGGCTTCTCGAGGAACTCGTATGCGCCGCGCTTAATGGCGCTCACGGCCGTCTCGATGTTGCCGTGGCCGGAGATCATGATCACCGGCAGGTCTGGATCGAGCATCTTGACGAGGTCGAGCAGCTCAAGCCCGTCCATGCCGCCGCCCTGCATCCAGATGTCGAGCACCAGGATGGCCGGCTTGCGGGCGCGGATCGCCGCCAAGGCGGATTCGGAGTCGTTGGCCGTGCGCACCGCATAGCCCTCGTCCGACAGGATGCCGGCCACCAGCTCGCGGATGTCCGCTTCGTCGTCGACCACCAGAACGTCAGCCGCCATCAGGTCACCTCCACATCATGATCGGCCACAGCGGGCGCCCGCACGCGCGCCATGGCCGGCAGTTTCAGGATCGCGCGCGCGCCTCGACCGCGCGTCGCATCCGTCAGGATCAATTCGCCCCCGTGGTCCTCGAGGATGCGCTTGACGATGGCCAGGCCAAGGCCCGTGCCCTTCTCGCGCGTCGTGACATAGGGCTCCGTCAGCCGGTCACGGTCCTTGTCCGGCAGGCCCACGCCATTGTCCTCGATGATCACCGACACTCCGTCGGCGTCGGAGACCAGCTCGGCCACGATCCTGCCCGGCGGATCGGGAGTCTCCGCGACACGCGCGGCGATCGCTTCCGAAGCGTTCTTCAGCACGTTGGTCAGCGCCTGGGCCAGCATCCGTCCGTCGGCGACCAGGGTGACGTCAGGTGTCGGCTCGACCAGCTCGACGGCGATGTCGGCGCTCGCCACCCGCTGGGCGAACACCCCGGCGCGCAGCAGCTCGGCCGCATCATGCTCGGCGAACTTGGGCGCCGGCATGCGGGCGAAGGACGAGAACTCGTCGACCATGCGGCCGATGTCGCCGACCTGGCGCACGATGGTGTCGGTGCAGCGGTCGAAGGTCTCCAGGTCCTCGGCCGCCACGCCCTTGCGGAACTTGCGTTGCAGCCGCTCGGCGGACAGCTGGATGGGCGTCAGCGGGTTCTTGATTTCGTGGGCGATGCGCCGCGCCACGTCGCGCCAGGCGGCGTTCCGCTGCGCCGAGACCAGCCGCGTGATGTCATCGAAGGTCAGCACCAGGCCATCCTCGGTGCGGCTGGCGCGGACCCGCAGGCGATGGGTGTCGCGCGCGCGCGCCACGTCGACCTCCTCCTCGGCCTCGCCGGCGATGTGGGCGTTCTCCGCGATGAGGGCGAATTCGGGCGCCACATCGACCAGGGCGCGGCTATGACCCCGGTCGCCGGGCAGGTCGAGCAGCCGCACGGCCTGGCGGTTGGCCGCGGATATCCTGCCGGAGGCATCCGTGGCGATGACGCCCGCCGAGACTTCGGACAGCACTGTCTCGATGAACTGGCTGCGCTGCTTGGCCTCGTCGCTGGCCTGGGTCAGCGCCTCCTGCTGGGTCTGCAGGTCGCGGGTCATGCTGTTGAAGGCATGGCTGAGGACCGCGATTTCCTCGGGGTCGTTCTCGGCGTCGACCCGTGCGGTCAGGTCGCCCTTGGCGACCCGGCCCGCGGCCTGGACCAACCGGCCCACGGGACCCGAGATCGAGTTGGCGGCCGCCATGCCCAGCCAGACCGCGCCCACCAGCACCAACAAGGCGGTCTCGGTATAGGACAGCGCGAACACGGTCTGGATCCGCTGGCGGCTGGCGGCGGCCTCGCGATAGGAGCCCAGCGAGGTCTCGGCCTCCGTGAGGTTCTCGACGATCCCCTTCTCCACCGGACGGGTCAGGTAGAGATAGGCGTCGGGATAGGACTTCAGCCGATAGAGGGTCCGGGTCAGGTCGGAGGACACGAAGATGTCGCCCTCGTCGGCGGCCTTGAACCCCGAGGCCGGCGGCACGACGAAGGCGGGACCTGGGCCGACCTCGGCCCGCGCCAGGATGCGGCCCTCGCGGTCGACCAGATAGGCGCCGGGGAAGCCATGGTCAGCCGCCTGCTGCGCAAGGAAGTGGCTGAAGGTCACGGGGCTGGACTGCAGGGCCGAGGCCGCCTGGTTCAGGTCGCCGGCCATCAGCGTCACGTGGGTGCTCACATAGCGCTTCTGCTCATCCATGTAGGAGCGAAAGACGGTCGCGGAGTTCTCGACCACGGTCTGGACGCGACTGGAGAACCAGTCCTCGACGCCCTTGTTGACCAGCACGCCGTAGAACAGCGCCACGACCAGGGCCGGGACCATCGCCGCGAAGGCGAACAGGGTCACGAACCTCAGGTGAAGACGGGCGCCCGCATCGCTCGACTGCGCGTCCAGCAGGGCCAGGAGGCGCACGCCGACCATGGCGGCGAGGAACAGGATCAGGACCAGGTTCAGGCCCAGGATCACCAGGATGTTGCGGCTCGCCGGCGCGAGGGGGCCCGTCTCCGGGGGCGAGGCGGCGAGAAGCACCGCGATCCCCGTCAGGAGGGCCGCGACCACATAGCCGCCGCCCAGCACATAACGGGATTGCAGCGCGAGCCAGATGCGGCCCGCGCGGGTCAGTTCGGGCTCGGACTCGTGCACGACAGACGCCATCGCCTGGAAATTAGGCGAGACTGTGCCTTCCACTCAACAGCGTTGTTGCCCGAAAGCGTCAGTATGGCGCGGTCAGCGCCGACCGCGGCTCATCTCCACCCCGAGATCCTGGATCTTCTTGCGCAGGGTATTGCGGTTGAGACCCAAAATCTCCGCCGCGCGCACCTGATTGCCGCGCGTCGCCGAAAGGGTGAGCTGGATCAGCGGCCGTTCGACCTCCTCCAGCACCCGGTCGTAGAGGCCGACCGGCGGGATGCCGTCGGGCTGCTCGGCGAAGTAGCCGCCGAGGTGGCGCTCGACCAGGGCAGACAGGGTGATAGGTCCCTCCTGCCCGGCGACCGGCGCCTGTTGATCCGCAAGTTCCCGTTCAATGATGCGGGCGGTGATCAGCTCCTCGCCGTACAGGGCGCAGATTCGGCGGATCAAGTTCTCCAGCTCGCGCACATTGCCCGGCCAGGCGTGTAGCTTCAGGCGCTCCAGAGCGCTGGCGTCGATGGTCTTTGCCGGTAGACCCTCGCGGTTCGCGCGCAGCAGGAAGGCGCGGGCCAGGTCCGGGATATCCTCGGCGCGGTCGCGAAGCGGCGGCAGGCGCAGCGGCGCGACGTTCAGGCGAAAGAACAAGTCCTCACGGAACAGGCCTTGCTGGATCAACGAGCGCAGGTCGCGATTGGTCGCGGCGATGATGCGTACGTTCGGCCGCCGGCCGGTCTTGGGGTTCAGCGCGGTCTCGGAGCCGTCGATCACCCGCAGCAGGCGGGTCTGGGCGTCGAGCGGCATGTCGCCGATCTCGTCCAGGAACAGGGTGCCGCCGTCGGCCTCCACCAGCTTGCCATAGTCGCCGTCCTCGCGGCCGAACAGCTCGGCCTCGACGCGCTCGCGAGGCACCGCGGCCAGGTTGATGACGACGAACTTGCCGTCCTTTCGCCGACCCATGTCGTGCAGCGCGCGCGCAACCAGCTCCTTGCCCGTACCGCTCTCGCCGAGGATCAGCACCGTGAGGTCGGCGCCGACCAGGCGGGCGATCGTGCGATAGACATCCTGCATCGGCCCGGAGCGCCCGATCAGCGGCAGGCGCTCGTCGCGGACGGCGCGGGCCTGGGCCTTGGAGGCCTCGGAGTCCGCCGGGCGCGCGAGGGCCCGGCGCGCGACCGAGGTCATGTCGTCCAGGTCGAAGGGCTTGGAGACGTAGTCGAAGGCGCCCACCTCGGCCGCGTTCACCGCGGTCAGCAGGGTGTTCTGGGCGCTCATCACGATGACCGGCAGCTTGGGCCGTTCCTTGCGGATGCGGGGCAGGACGTCGAAGACGTTCTCGTCGGGCATCATCACATCGGTGACGACCAGGTCCCCCTCGCCTTCCGAGACCCACTTCAGCAGGGTCGTGGCGTTGCCCGTGGCGCGGACCTGATAGCCCAGGCGCGTGAAAGCCTGGCTCAGCACCAGCCGGATCGAGGAATCGTCGTCGGCGATGAGGATCTTCTTGTTGGCGTTGGCGGCGATGGCGTTCATTCCGCGGCGTCCTCTTCGGAGACGATGGGCAACAGGACCCGGAAGGTCGTGCGCCCCGGTTCGGAGTCGAAATCGATCAGGCCGCCATGGGCGGAAACCAGTTTGGAGACCAGGGCCAGCCCCAGGCCCGCACCGTTGGCCTTGGTCGTGACGAATGGCTGGAACAGGCTCTCGCGCAGATGGGCCGGCACGCCCGGGCCATTGTCGGTGATGCGGATCTCCAGCGGCGCGCCGCGCAGGACCTGGCCCTTGGCGGCGCGGATGCGCACGCCGTGGCGATAGGCGGTGACGATGGTGATCTCGCCGCGGCCGTCGCCCCGCGAATGGGCGGCCTCGGAGGCGTTCTTCACCAGGTTCAGGAAGATCTGGATCAGCTGGTCCTCGTCGCCCGGGGTCATGGGCAGCGAGGGGTCGTAGCGCTCCTTCAGCGACAGGCCGTCGGCGACGCCGTTGGCGGCGAGCGCGCGTACCCGGTCCAGCACCTGGTGGATGTTGATGGGCTGGCAGTTGGGCAGGGCGTCGTCGGAGAAGGCCTCCATCCGGTCGACCAGGCGGCGGACCCGGTCGGTCTCGTCGACGATCAGCTGGGCGAGCGGGGTGTCCTCGGCCTTCGCGCCGGCCTTCAATAGCTGGGCCGCGCCGCGGATGCCGGCCAGCGGGTTCTTGATCTCGTGAGCCAACATGCGGCCCAGGCCGACGATGGTGCGCAGGCCCGCGGCCTCCGCCCCGCCGCGCTCGCCGGCGATCGCGCCGCCCTTGACGTGCAGGGTCAGCAGCACGGCCCCGCCGCCGAGCGGTGCGGCTGCGCCGTCCGCCTCGAAGGAGGGATGGCCGAACAGGCTGATCTCCACGCCGCGCTCGCGGACCGGGGCGTCTTCCTCCAGGGCCCGCTCCAGGAGCGAGACCAGGGCGGAGCCCTCCGGCAGGGCCGCGGCGAAGCGGCCGCGGGACAACAGGCCAAGGCCCTGGCCGAAGAGGCGCTCGGCCGCCTCGTTGGCCGAGACCAGCGCGCCGTCGCCGCTGATCACCAGGGCAGGTTCAGGGGACAGCTCGAAGGCCGCGGCCTTCAGGGCGTCCAGGTTCAGACCGTCTTTCTGGGTCCGGATACTCGTGGTCATGCCGCCAACCTTTCTGGGGGATCGCGCCAAAGCGCGGTCAGCGATGTCTCGACCTCGAGCGGTTCCTCCATACGGCAGAGCGCCTGACGCGCGCTCCGCCTGGCCTCGGCCTGCGTGGGCCAGGGCGCGTTGTCGATGTAGGCGGCCAGGTGCTTGCGGAAGATCCGCAGGCCCAGCCGGTCGCCGTAGAAGTTCAGGGTTTTCCTGAAGTGATCCAGCACGATGGCCAGACGTTCTTCGACGCCCGGCGGCGTGAAGGTGTGGCCGGCCAGGCCCGCCTCGATCTCGGCGGCGATCCAGGGCTTGCCGTAGACTCCGCGGCCGACCATCACCGCGTCCGCGCCCGACTGCGCCAGGGCCTCGCGGGCGGTGGCGGCGTCGACGATGTCGCCATTGACGACAACGGGGATCGAGACGGCGTCCTTCACTTGGCGGACCGCGGCCCAGTCGGCCGAGCCCTTGTAGAACTGGCAGCGCGTGCGGCCGTGGACGGTGACGGCCTTCACGCCCAAGGCCTCGGCCCGGGCGGCGATCTGTGGCGCGTTGCGCGAGGCGTCGTCCCAGCCCAGGCGCATCTTGACGGTGACCGGCAGGTCGACGGCGTCCACCGTCGCGGCGATCAGGCGCTCGGCGAGGTCGGGTTCGCGCATCAGGGCCGAGCCGGACAACGCTCCGCCGGTGACTTCCTTGGCGGGACAGCCGAAATTGAGGTCGATGATCTGGGCGCCGGCGCGAGCGGCCATGCGCGCGCCCTCCGCCATCAGGGCGGGATCGCGACCGACCAGTTGAACCACCATCAGAGGGAGCCCCTCGCCCACCGCGGCGCGGCGCACCACGTCGGGGCGGCCGCGCGCGAACTCGGCGCAGGCGACCATCTCGGTCGCCACATAGGCCGCGCCCTGGGCGCTGGCGGCGCGACGAAACGGGAGGTCCGAGACCCCCGTCATCGGCGCGATCCAGGCGCGCCCGCCCACCTCGACATCCCCGACCTTGAGCAAACTGCTCACTTTGTAAT
>CAMFIW010000126.1 GCA_945952355.1 uncultured Phenylobacterium sp.
GCCGCGGCGGCCGCGGCCGGCTTCGGCGCCGGGATCGGCAGGGTGCCGCCCTGGGCGTGCAGGTAGGCGATCACGTTGATGCGGTCTTCCGGCTTCTTCAGGCCGACGAAGGTCATCTTGGTGCCGGAGATGTACTTCTGCGGGTTCTTGATGAATTCGTAGAGGTGGTCGTAGTCCCACTGGGCGTTCTTGGCGCCGAAGTCGGTCATGCCGGCCGAGTACGCGAAGCCGCCGTGGCTGCCGGGCTTGCGGCCCTCGACACCCCAAAGGTTCGGGCCGGTGCCGTTGGCGCCGCCGTTGTCGGCGTTGTGGCAGGACTTGCACTTGGCGAAGACGGCTTCGCCGGCCTTGACGTCGGCCGTCGGCAGCACCGTGCCCCAGTCCGGCGGAACGTCCGCGGCGGCCGCGCCGCCCTCGCCGCCCTCTTCGGCGACCTCGATCGCATAGCCGGGCTTCTTCGGCGGTTCCTTGGAGAAATAGCCCGAAGACAGTTCGCGAAGGCCCACGATGGCCAGCGTGGTCGCCAGAACGGCGCCCGCGACTTTGTTGAACGTCAGATCGCTCATCGTCCCGAATTCGGCCCTCTAATCGGCCAGCCCGAAGGCCGGCGATAGCGCGGGAATCCCCGCCCCTTATTGCGCCCGCGTCTCTTACACGCTACCGCCGCCCGCGCAACCGGCCAGTTGGTCGCTCATCCGGCTCATGAACCCGATCGTCCTCATACCCGCCCGCATGGCCGCCACGCGGCTCCCCGGCAAGCCGCTCGCCGATATCGGCGGTCTGCCGATGATCGTCCGTGTCCTGCGCCAGGCCGAAGCCGCCGGAATCGGCCCCGTGGCGGTCGCGGCCGGCGATTCGGAGATCGTCGACGCGGTCACCCGCGCGGGCGGCCGCGCGGTGCTGACCGATCCCGACCTACCGTCCGGCTCCGACCGCATCGTCGCCGCCCTGGCCGAGCTCGATCCGGCGGGGACGCACGACGTGGTCGTCAATCTGCAAGGCGACATCCCGTTCATCCAGCCTTCCGCCGTGGCCGCCTGCGCCAACCTGCTGGCGGAGCAGCCGTCCTGCGACGTCTCCACCGTGATGGTGCGCGAGGCCGAACTCGCCGAGCGGTCCAATCCCGACATTCCCAAGGTGGTCGCGGCCATGGCGGCGGACGGCCGCTCCGGCCGCGCGCTCTATTTCACCCGCTCGGTGCTCTATGGCGATGCGCCGGTCTGGCTGCATCACGGAATCTATGGCTATCGGCGCGCCGCGCTGATGGCGTTCAACGCCGCTCCGCCGTCGCCGCTGGAGGTGCGCGAGCGCCTGGAGCAGCTGCGCGTGCTGGAGCTCGGCATGACCATCTGGGCCGCCGTGCTCGATGAGGCGCCGATCAGCGTCGACAATCCATCCGATCTGGAACGGGCCCGCGCGCACGCCAGGGCCATCGAGGGGAAGTCATGACCAAGGGCAAGATCGCCTTCCAGGGCGAACTCGGGGCCAACAGCCACGAGGCCTGCGTCGCGGCGTTTCCGGAGATGGAGCCGGTGCCGCACGCCACCTTCGAGGAGGCGTTCGAGGCGGTGCGCAACGGCGCCTGCCAGCTCGGCATGATTCCGGTGGAGAACTCGATCGCCGGCCGGGTGGCCGACGTCCACCACCTGCTGCCGGCCTCGGGCCTGAAGATCATCGGCGAGCGGTTCAAGCCGATCCACTTCCAGCTTATGGCCAATCCGGGCGTGAAGCTGGAAGACCTGAAGACGGTCGCCTCCATGCCGATCGCGCTGGCCCAGTGCCGCAAGACGGTGAAGCGGCTGAAGCTGAAGACCGAGCCGGTGGGCGACACCGCCCTCGCCGCCAAGCTCCTGTCGCTCAGTCCCGACCCGACGCGGGCGGCGATCTCGCCGGCGCTGGCCGCCGAGCTCTATGGCCTGGAGATCCTGGCCCGCGACATCGAGGACGAGCACCACAACACCACCCGCTTCCTTGTGATGACCGCCGACCGCAATCCGCCGGCACCGTCCTTCACCCACCGCTGTGTGACCAGCTTCGTCTTCCGGGTGCGGAACATGCCGGCGGCGCTCTACAAGGCCATGGGCGGGTTCGCCACCAACGGCGTCAACATGACCAAGCTGGAGAGCTACATGGAGAACGGCGCCTTCACGGCGACCTTCTTCTACGCCGAGGTCGACGGCCGGCCCGAGGATCGCGGCGTGGCCCTGGCCTTCGAGGAGCTGCAGTTCTTCTCCGAGCGGTTCGAGATCCTGGGCGTCTATCCGGCCGACCCGTTCCGGGACCGGAGCTGATGCGCACGATCGAGATCGACGGCGCGGCCTTTCCCACCCTGCCGGCCTTCTGCGCCGAGCTGCAGACCCAGATCCGCGCCCTGCCGGGGCACGGGAACAGCGTGGAGGCCTTCGTCGATTCGATGATCTGGGCGAACGGCATGAGCAGCCTGGCGCCGCCCTACATGGTCCGGGTGCGCGGCCTGCGCGGCGGGCCGGTCGCCGAGTTCGTCCAGGAGCTGTCGATCGCGCTCGGCTACGCGCGGATGGAGCACCGCAACCGCCGCCGCGGCGAGGACGTCGAGATCATCCTGCAGATCCGGAAGTAGGCCTAGCTCTCCGCCCAGGCCTTGATGAGCTGGTGGGCGATGGCCATGCCGCCGGGGGCGCCGAGGCCTTCCACCTTGCCGGCCAGCAGGTCGCGGGCCTCGGCCTTGGTGAACCACTTCACTTCCGACAGCTCGGTCTGGTCGGGCGCCGCGTCGTCGTCCTCGACCTGGGCGATCAGGCCGATCATCAGCGAGTTGGGGAAGGGCCAGGGCTGGGTGGAGTGGTAGGCGACGGACGAGGTCTTCAGGCCGGCCTCTTCCGAAAGCTCGCGGGCGCAGGCCTCCTCGATGGTCTCGCCGGGCTCCAGGAAGCCGGCGAGCGCCGAGAACATGCCCTTGGGCCACATCTCCTGGCGGCCCAGCATGCAGCGGTCCTGGTGGACGGCCAGCATGATCACCACCGGGTCGGTGCGCGGGAAGTGCTCGGCCTTGCAGGCGGGGCACTGGCGCTTCCAGCCACCCTCGGCGACCTCGGAGCGTTGGCCGCAGACCGAGCAGTGCTGATGCTTGCGCCGCCACTCGAACATGCCCTTGGCGGTGCCGAGGATGGCCGTCTCGGTGGCCGGCAGGCGCATGGCCATGCCGCGCATTTCCTCGAATCGCCCCAGCCCCTGGAGCGGTCCGTCGCAGGGATCGGCGGCGCCTTCCATGTCGATCGCGAAGACCGGCGTGGTCTTCCAGAGCCCCATGAACAGGATCCGCTCGCGGCCGCCGGCCAGCTCGTCGGCCATCTTGGCTGGTAGGTAAGCGATCTGCACGCCGCCGTCGGAACCCTTCTCGATCAAGGGCTTGCCGTTCCACAGCACGCAGGCCAGGGCCTCCGGCGAGGTCAGCTGTTCGGCGATCCAGGCGTCGTCCTTGCGGCGCTCGCTGGCGCGGTCGAGAGGGTTGCCGGCGAAGGTGTTCGAAAAGGCGGTCAAAGGCATGGGCGACGTTCTAGTGTCCCGATTCCGAAGTTCGCAAGCATGTGTGGCGGCCTCCGACGAACTTCGGAATCGATAAGGACACTAGAGAAGCACCAAGCTCTAGCGTGCTTTTCCAGATTTGAAGTTCGCTCCGACGCACGACCCAGAAGCGGGCGAACTTCAAATCCAGCACGCTAGCTCAGGTTGGCGACAACGGACACGCTTGCGTGAGGGCGGCGAGATCGCGATATAGGGGGTGGAGATCGGCGACGGGCGGACGCCTCGCCAACCCGGTCAGGTCCGGAAGGAAGCAGCCGTAACGAGTTTCGCTCCGGGTCGTCGTTCGGTCTCCACCCCACGCTTCCGCCGCAGGGCATATGGCCGACGAAGACCTCTCGCCCGAAACCGAGCCTGCCGAGCGTGATCCCAACACGGCGGACATGTTCGGCGCGCCTCCGCCGGCTCCGAAGCCGCTGGCCGAAGAATCGGCCGCCTACACCGTCATCGCCCGCAAGTACCGGCCGCGCACGTTCGACGACCTCTATGGCCAGGAGGCCATGGTGCGCACCCTGCGCAACGCCTTCGGCTCGGGGCGGATCGCTCATGCCTTCATGCTCACCGGGGTTCGCGGGGTCGGCAAGACAACGACCGCGCGTCTGCTCGCCCGGGCGTTGAACTACGAGACCGACACCGTTCACGAGCCCAGCCTCGACCTGGCGGTCGAAGGCCGTCACTGCCGGGCGATCATCGAGGGCCGGCACATGGACGTGCTGGAGCTCGACGCCGCCAGCCGCACCGGCGTGGCCGACATGCGCGAACTGCTGGACGGGGTGCGCTATGCGCCGGTCGAGGCGCGCTACAAGGTCTACATCATCGACGAGGTGCACATGCTCTCCGACAAGGCGTTCAACGCCTTGCTCAAGACGCTGGAAGAGCCGCCTGAGCATGTGAAGTTCATCTTCGCCACCACCGAAATCCGCAAGGTGCCGGTGACGATCCTGTCGCGCTGCCAGCGCTTCGACCTGCGCCGGGTCGAGCCGGACGTGATCGTCAAGAACCTGGAGATGATCACCGAGAACGAGGGCGTTCGCGTCGAGTCCGAGGGCCTGATGCTGATCGCCCGCGCCGCCGAGGGCTCGGTGCGGGACGCCCAGTCCATGCTCGACCAGGCCATCGTCCAGGGCGAGCCGGGCCAGACGGTGCAGGCCGGGGTCATCCGCGACATGCTGGGCCTGGCCGACCGGGCCCAGACCATCAGCCTGCTGGAGCAGGTGATGCGGGGCGAGGCGGGCCCCGCCATCGAGACGTTCCGCACCCTCTATGGCTACGGCGCCGATCCAGGCCAGATCATGGTCGACCTGCTTGAGCACGCCCACGGCGCGTCGGTCGCCAAGGCCATCGGGCCCCAGGCCCTGGTGTTGCCCAAGGAGCAGGCCCAGCGGCTGGCGGCGATCGGGGCCTCGGTTTCGGCCGGTGTGCTTTCGCGGATCTGGCAGATGCTGCTGCGGGCCCACGAGGAAGTCAGGCGCGCGCCCGATCCGGCCGCCGCCGTCGACATGGTGCTGATCCGCCTGGCCTACGCCGCCGACCTGCCGGGACCCGAAGAGGCCCTGAAGCGCCTGCAGTCCGGCGAGCCGGTGGGCGGCGGCGCTTCGGGCGGACCGTCCGGCGGCGGGGGAGGCGGCGGCGGGGCCGTGGCCCCAGGCGGCGGCCAGGTCAGCGCCCAGGCCCGCATGATCGCGCCGCAGCCCCAGGCCGCCGAGCCGGCGCCCACTCTGCAAAGCTTCGTCGACGTCCTGGCCCTGATCGAGAAGAAGCGCGACATCGCCTTGCGGCTCGACGTCGAGCGCTACGTGCGGCCGATCAGCTTCCGTCCGGGCGCCATCGAGTTCGAGCCGGCGCCGGGGGCGCCCAACAACCTGGCCCAGCGCCTGATCGGCAAGCTGCGCGAATGGACTGGCCAGCCCTGGCTGATCGCCGCCCAGGGCGGCGGCGGGGCGGAAAGCGCCTGGGAACGCCAGAAGCGCGAAGAGCGCGAGGTTCGCGCCGAGATCGAACAGGACCCATTCGTGCGCTCGGTGATGAGCGTCTTCCCGGGCGCCGAGATCATCTCGATCCGTAACACCCCGATGCCCGACGTGGCTCCCGCCCTCGAGGAGCCGGACGAGGACGAAGACTGAGGCTTGGCCGAATTTCGGGGACAGCTTACCCAATTCGTCCCACGCCTGCGGGCGGGATAGGGCCGACCCGGATTAGGTAAGCTGTCCCCGAAATACGATCTGGCCCGAACGAAAGAGTGGAGTGGCCCTATGAAGGACTTGGGCGGCCTGATGAAACAGGCCCAGGCGATGCAGCAGAAACTGGCCGACGCCCAGGCGCGGCTAGCCGAACTTGTGGTCGAGGGGACCTCCGGCGGCGGGATGGTGAAGGTGACCTTGAAGGGCACGGGCGAACTCTCCGCGGTGGACATGGACGAAAGCCTTCTCGTCCCCGGCGAGGCCGACGTGCTCTCCGACCTGATCGTCGCGGCCCATGCTGACGCCAAGCGCAAGCTCGACCAGGCCCAGGCCGACATGATGCGCGAAGCGGCCGGCCCCCTCGCCGGGATGGGCATACCGGGATTGAAGTTCTGATGCGCAAACTCCTGCTGGCGGCGGCGGCCCTGATGCTCGCCCGGCCGGCTTTCGCGGCCGTCCTGCCGGCGGATCTCGCCAAGGCGGCCCATGACTACGACCAGGCCCAGATCAAGGGCGACAAGGCCGAGCTCGGCCGGCTGCTGGCCGACGACTACGTCCTGCAGAACAGCGGCGGCCA
Organism: uncultured Phenylobacterium sp.; assembly: GCA_945952355.1. Lineage (GTDB taxonomy): Bacteria > Pseudomonadota > Alphaproteobacteria > Caulobacterales > Caulobacteraceae > Phenylobacterium. The sequence continues at coordinate 6,319 of CAMFIW010000126.1, forward strand.
CGTGCAGGACAAGGCGAGCTTCATCGCCGACTTCACCGATTCGACCATGGAGCCGTTCACCGTCCAGGAGCCGCAGGAGAAGGTGCTCGGCGACGTGGCCCTGCTCGGCGGCCTCGTCGACGCCAAGGGGACGAGCGGCGGCAAGGCCTATTCCGCCCGCATCCGATTCATGGACGTGTGGGCCAAGCGCGACGGCCGCTGGCAGGTGGTGTTCACCCAGGCGACCCGGGCGCCAGCGAGCTGACGTGGCCTCTTCCGCCGGACCCGAGATCGAGCGCCTGATCGCCCTGCTGTCCAAGCTGCCGGGGCTGGGACCGCGCTCGGCCCGGCGGGCGACGCTCGCCCTTCTGAAGCGCCGCGACCAGCTCCTGCTGCCGCTGTCGGAGGCGCTGAGCCAGGCGGCCGACCGGGTGAAGACCTGCTCCGTCTGCGGCTCGCTGGACACCCAGGACCCCTGCGCCATCTGCTCCGATCCCAACCGCGACGCCTCGCTGATCTGCGTGGTCGAGGAGGTCGGCGCGCTCTGGGCCATGGAGCGGGCCGGCGCCTTCCGCGGGCGCTATCACGTGCTGGGCGGCCTGCTCTCGGCGCTGGACGGCGTAGGGCCGGACGCCCTGAGGATCGGGCCCCTGGTGGCGCGTGCGGCGGAGCCCGAGGTGCGCGAGGCGATCCTCGCCCTGCCGGCCACTGTCGACGGCCAGACCACCGCCCACTATCTCGCCGAAGCGCTGTCGAAGGCCGACATCTCGGTGACCATGCTGGCCCGCGGCGTGCCTGTGGGCGGGGAACTCGACTGGCTCGACGACGGCACCATCGCCCAGGCCATGCGGGCGCGCCGGCCGGCTTAGTCCACCGCGCGGTCGCTTGGCGCCTCAAGATAGGTCGCTGGCCTGACATAGGGGCTTGCGACGCCCTCGGTGAGGTGCAGGTCGACGGCCGCAAGCAGCTGGCGCCCCTGCTCGATGACCTGTTC
>CAMFIW010000127.1 GCA_945952355.1 uncultured Phenylobacterium sp.
GCCTAGTCTCGTGGGCTCGGAGATGTGTATAAGAGACAGGAGACCGACCATGCAAGCCTTGATGTCCGCCGCCGCCTACGAGCGGGTGAAGGATCGCATCGCGCCGTTCGCTGGCGATCTGGAGATCGTCACCATCACCGACAAGGACGCGTACCAGCTCGACGGCCGGCCGATCGACAAGGAGGCCGTCGATCCCGAGATCATCTGGCCCACTCTCGACGCCTATGCCGCGGGCCTGCTGGGTACGATCATCGGCCGTGGCCTCGGCGGGACGCGGGCCCAGTGGATGCAGACCTTCAACGCCGGCCTCGACGCCCCGATCTTCAAGGACGTGATGGCGAGGGGCATCCGGATCAGCAAGTCCAACGCCCAGGCCGTCCCGATCGCCGAATACGTGGTGGGCCAGGCGATCAGCTTGATCCTGCCGATCGCCCAGCAGCTGGAATTGCAGGCCGCAAAGACCTGGAAATCGACGCCCTATCGCGAAGTCAGCCAGACCCGCTGGGTGCTGGTCGGCTACGGCTCGATCGGCCACGAGATCGCCAAGCGGATCAAGCCGTTCGGCGCGCATCTGACCGTGGTCCGTCGCAGCGTCGCCGACGATGATCTGGCCGACGCCGTGATCGGTCTCGACCGGCTGCAGGAGGTCCTGCCCGAGGCCGATGTCGTGGCCCTGGCTCCGGCTCTGACCGACGAGACCCGCAACATGTGCGACGCGGCCTTCTTCAAGGCCATGAAACCCGGCGCGATCCTGATCAATATCGGCCGCGGCGGCCTGGTGGACGAGGATGCGCTGAAGGTCGGACTCCAGACCGACCAGCCGGCCCACGCCGTGCTCGACGTCTTCCAGACCGAGCCCCTGCCCGCCGACTACTGGATCTGGAGCCACCCGAAGGTGCGCGTGACCGCCCACACCTCCAATTCCGGCCATGGCACCGCCGCGCGCGGCGACGATCTGTTCGTGGCCAATCTGGAGCGGTTCCTGAAGGGCCAGCCGCTGATCAACGAGGCCTCGCCGCGCGAGGTCGGGCTCTAGCCCAACAGCAAGAGGGCGGCGCAAGGGTTCCCCCTCGCGTCGCCCATCTCCAGTCCCCTCGCGGGGCCTGCGCCTGAAAGGTCTTCCGCAACTCCGCCGTCCCGGTCGCCCGAAACGTCTGGAGCCCGCGGCCGGCGCCCCTGGGAGTCCGCGCCCCGGGTTTCCCCGACGCTCGTCTCGCTGGAGCTTCCTGCCCGCTCTCCGAACCGGTTTCCCGCCTCGGCCGCGCCGCAGTCCCTCTCGACAAGTGGACGGTGACTCCACGCCGGACCGCCGACAAGACGGCTTGGGATCGCCCCTGTGCGCAAGTGCGGCGGCGACGGTGGATCGATCGGTGGACAGGTCGTGGACCGTGCCTGCAAGGCCTTGCGCGGCCTGGCGCGGCGCTCATCCACCGTTGCGTCGAAAGGACGGCCTAGGCTTGCCCGCTGCCCAACAGGGCCTCGTCGGCGCGCGCCTGCAAGGCGACCTCGGTGCGGCGCAGATAGAGACCGGCCACGACCAGGGCCACAAGTCCGACGCCCAGGGCCGCCCACGCGAACATGCCCTCCATCCGATGGAAGAGTTCGCCGAACCCATAGGCGAAATAGCCGACCGCCCCGGCCCAGATCGCCGCGCCCAGCACATTGAAGATCATGAAGCGTCGAAAGCTCATCCGGTAGGTGCCGGCCAGCACCGCCTCATAGACCCGCAGCACCGCCATGAACCGGCCGAACAGCATGATCTTGCCGCCGTGCAGGCTGAACAGGTACTCGCCCAGCCGCATCCGCGCGGGGTTCAGGCCCACATGGTGTCCATAGCGCGTTAGAAGGGGATAGCCGCCGCGTCGGCCGATCCAGTAGCCCATCGCGCTGCCGAGCGCCGAGGCGAACGCCGCCACGAGCACGATCCCGAGGATGCTGATCCGGTCGGTATGCTGCGCATAGATCGCCGCGGCGATCAGCGCCGCCTCGCCGGGAAGTGGAATCCCCAGGCTCTGGAAGGTGATAAGACCGAAGACGGCGAAATAGCCGTACTGGGCGATGAATTCGGACAAATGAATGAGGTTCAAAGGATCGACTTTCAGGTCTCCACGACCGCCTTACCGACAGGAGCGAGCGAAATGATGGCGAGCTTCAGGTGCTGCAATCCAAAGGGTATGCCGATGATGGTTACGCAAAGCCCTATCCCCAGCACGATGTGATGAACGGCGAGCCACCAGCCCGCCAGGACGAACCAGACGATGTTCAACACGAGGCCGACGGGACCGGTTCCTAGATCGCCGCGGCGGTTCAGTTCGGCGCGATCGCGAACCTGCCGGCCGAACGGCCAATAACTGAAGCCGGCGATGCGGAAGGCCGCGCTGGTCCAGGGCAGGCCCACGATGGTGATCGCCAGCAGTATGCCAGCCAAGATCCACAGGCTGCCGGAGATCCAGCCGCCGAAGATGAACCACAGGATGTTCAGGAGCAGTCGCATGCCGCCTCCGCCGTCCCCCGACAGATGAGGCCGGCGGAGGAGTCGCGCAAGCGGCCGTGACGCCGCGTCGTCGCTATTCCGCCGCGGACGCTTTTGGCGCGCGGCGCACCTCGACCACCCGCACGCGCGAACCGTCCAGCACCAGGGCCAGTTCGCCGCGCTTCAGCTTCAGCGCGTCCTCGCCGAACGCCTCGCGCCGCCAGCCGCTCAGCGCGGGGGTCTGGGCGTTGTCGTCATTGGCGATCAGCTCCAGATCCGAGACCGTGGCGATCAGCTTCGACGCCACTCCCGCATCCTCCGCGCGCGCTTTCAGCAACACCTTCAGCAGTTCCACGACCGCGCCGGCGGCCGGGGACGGCGCCTGGCGATTGCGCTCGATAACCGGGGCGTAGGCCTCGGGGTCCTTCAGCGCCTCGCGCACCGCTTCCAGCAGGTCCGGCCCGAAGCGCGAACCGGAGAAGCCTTTCGGCACCGAGCGCAGCCGGTCCAGCTGGTTGGCGTCGGTCGGCGCCTGCGTCGCCAGTTCGTCGATCGCCTCGTCCTTCAGGATGCGGCCACGCGGCTGGTCGCGGGTCTGGGCGGTGCGTTCGCGCCAGGCGGCGACCGCCTTGTACACCGCCAGGTATTTGGCGGTATGCCGGCGAGGCTTAAGCCGCTTCCAGGCGTTGTCCGGCTCGACGTCGTAGTTGGCCGGGTCGCAGAGATTTTGCATCTCGTCGTGCACCCAGGCCAGTCGCCCCTCCTTTTCGAGCCGCGTGCGCAGCATCGGATAGAGCCTGGCCAGGTGGGTCACGTCGGCCAGCGCATAGGTCAGTTGGGCGTCGGTCAGCGGCCGGCGCGCCCAGTCGGTGAACCGGCTGGACTTGTCGAGCTCGATCTTGAGCATCTGTCGGACGAGCGCGTCATAGGCGATCTGTTCGCCATAGCCGGCGGCCATGCCGGCCACCTGGGTGTCGAACAGCGGCCGCGGCATGGCCTTCAGGTTGTTGAAGATCTCCACGTCCTGCCGCGCGGCGTGGAACACTTTCTCGATCTTGGTGTCGCGCAGGATCGCCAGGAACGGCTCGAGGTCGATCCCTTCGGCCAGCGGGTCGATCACGGCTTCGGCGTTTGGGGTCGCGGCCTGGATCAGGCAGAGTTTCGGCCAGTAGGTCGTCTCGCGCATGAACTCGGTGTCCACGGCGACGAAAGGCTCGTTCTTGATCTTGTCGCAAAACGCCGCGAGTTCGGCGGTGGTTGTAATCGGCGTCATCAATTAGCTATAGCCCCGCGCACGCCCGAGTCTGCAACCCCGGCGGCGAATTTCTTGAGGTTTTCCTACCCATGACCGAGCGGCCCAACGGGCTCACCTACGCCCAGGCCGGGGTCGATATCGACGCCGGAAACGCCCTCATCGAGAAGATCAAGCCGCTGGCCAAGGCGACACGTCGCCCCGGCGCGGATGCGTCGCTGGGCGGCTTCGGCGCGCTCTTCGATCTGAAGGCGGCCGGCTATTCCGACCCGCTGCTGGTTTCCACGACCGACGGCGTGGGCACCAAGCTGAAGGTGGCGATCGACACCGGCCTGCACGACACGGTCGGCATCGACCTGGTGGCCATGTGCGTCAACGACCTCCTGGCCCAGGGCGCCGAGCCCCTGCTGTTCCTCGACTACTTCGCGACCGGCAAGCTGAACGTCGAGGAGGCCGCCCGCGTTGTCGGGGGCATCGCACAGGGCTGCACCCTGGCCGGCTGCGCCCTGGTCGGCGGGGAAACCGCCGAAATGCCCGGCATGTATTCGGAAGGCGACTACGATCTGGCCGGGTTCTCGGTCGGCGCCGTCGAGCGTGGCGCGGTCCTGCCTCGGCTCGGCGACCAGCAGGCCGGCGACCTCGTCATCGGACTGGGCTCGTCCGGCCCGCATTCGAACGGCTATTCCCTCGTCCGCCGCATCGTTGAACGCTCCGGCCTCGCCTGGGACGCGCCAGCGCCCTTCTCGGCCGGTCGGACCCTCGCCCAGGCGCTGATGGCGCCCACCCGGATCTACATCAAGTCGGTCCTGCCGCAGATCAAGGCCGGACGCATCAAGGGCTGCGCCCACATCACCGGCGGCGGTCTCGTGGAGAATCCCCCTCGCGCCATCGCTGAGGGCCTGGAGGCCCGGTTCGACTGGAACGCCTGGCCGCTGCCACCGGTCTTCGCGTGGATGCAGGAGGTCGGCGGCGTCGGCGACCACGAGTTGCGCCGCACCTTCAACTGCGGCGTGGGCCTCATTCTGATCGTCTCGCCCGAGGACGCGCCGGCGGTCCTCGAAGGCCTCCTCAGCGCGGGGGAGGACGCCTTCATCTGCGGCGAGTTGGCCGCCAAGACTGTCTGACGGACTACGGCTTCGGAGAGGCGGTCGGAGCGGATCGCTCAACCTGAATCAGAATTCACGGAACCCACGCCTTCGAGTTCCCGTTGATGGCGTGTGTCGAGGGACAGATGTCGTCGCGTGAAGAGAATATAGAGCACGAAGCCAGGGACCTTTGGCGAGCCCTACGTAAAGATTCGCCGCCCGAGGGACTGAGTGGTTCGGACTTGTTGCTGATCCTCGTCGCCCAGGCGCCGGTACTTCGTTACGATCGGTATGTCTCGCCCCATCTTCGCGAGAGCCAGATCACGCGGCCGCGTGACGCCGACCCCCGCGGAGTTCCGGGGCGCAACGGAGGCTTCAAGTCGGCCTACGCCCAGCGCGATCCCTGCCGTTCTAGCGCCCCTGGAACGCCGCCGTCCGCTTCTGGTTGAACGCGGCGACGCCCTCCCGCCGGTCCTCCGTGACGAACAGCCGGTTGTATTCCGACAGCTCCAGCGCCATCGCCTGGTCGAGCGGCAACACCGCGCCGGTCCGCACCACCTTCTTCAACGCGCGCACCGACAAGGGCGCCTTGGAGGCGATCAGCTTCGCTTGCACGAGCACCTGGGCGATCAGTTCGTCGGGCGGGCAGACGCGATTTACCACGCCGATCGTGAGCGCTTCCTCCGCGTCGACCGGCGCACCGCTCATCAGCATTTCCGCCGCTCGACGTTCACCGACGGCCCGGGTCAGCAGTTGGGTGCCGCCCAGGCCCGGAATGATGCCAAGCCCGGCCTCTGGCAGGCCGATGCGTGCGGTCTCGCTCGCCCACGCGAAATCGCAGGCCAGCGCCATCTCCGCGCCGCCACCCATGGCCGCGCCGTTGATCGCCGCGATCAGCGGGAATGGGCAGTCGAGCTGAGCGCGGATCATGTCCTCGAACAACCGATGCTGATCGCCCCACTCCTGGTCGCTCATGCCGTCGCGTTCCTTGAGGTCCGCGCCGGCGCAGAAGAACCGTCCCGCCCCAGTCATCACGACCACCCGCACGGCGGCGTTGTCCTTCAAGACAGTCCAGAGCGCCAGCAGTTCGCGGCCCATGGCGGTCGAAAGGGCGTTGGCGGCGGCGGGCCGCGACAGGGTCACCAGCTTCACGCCGGGGGCCGCGTCGGCGACCTCGATGGTGGTCTCTTGGCTCATTGTCCCTCCGGTCCGGCCACGACCTTGGCGTCGTGCAGGCGCGCGATCTCGCCCGAGCTCAGCTTAAGCACATCGGCCAGCACCTCGTCGGTGTGCTGCCCCAGCCGCGGCGCGGCCGCGACGGGCTTGCGGGCGTCCTGCGGAATGGTCGCCATGGCGCCCGGCGCCGGATAGCTCAGCCCGCTCGGGTGACGGATGTTCTCGAACAGCGGATTGTCCTTGTAGAGCCGTCGATCGTCCAAGGCCGCCTCCAGGGTCTGGTAGGCCCCCCAGGTTACGCCACCCGCATCGAAGGCCGGCGTCAGCTCGCGCGCGTCCTTGGCCGCGAACGCCTGCTCGAACAGCGGATAGAGTTCGGCCCGGTGGGTGAACCTCAGCCCCTCGTTCGTGGCGAAGGAAACGCCCAGCCGCGTCTCGACCGCCGCGACCTGGCCGGCGATGCCCAGCGCCTCCAGCGCCTTGCTCCACTGCTTGGGCGTGATCGCCAACAGCATCAGCTTTTCGCCGTCGCGCGTGGTGAAGTCGCGACCGAAGGCGCCGAAGATGTCGTTGCCCATCCGTTGCCGCTGGACCCCCGTCTGCAGGGTCTCGGCCACGAAGCCGAGATTCGCCATTGTGGCGGCGCCGATGTCGGACAGCGGGGCGCGGATCTCCCGTCCGCCCTGCCCCCGCATCCGCGCCAGCAGAGCCGAGACCAGCGAGAAGGCGCAATAGGCGCCCGTCAGCAGGTCCCAGGCGGCCAGCACGTGGTTCACCGGCCGCTCGTCGTCCGCAGGGCCGGTCATGAGCGGCAGGCCCAAGGCCGAATTGATCGTGTAGTCCATGCCCTGGGCGCCGTCGGCCCAGCCCATGACCCGCACGCAGATCAGGTCCTCGCGCAGCTTGCGAAGTGTTTCGTAAGACAGGAAGCCGTCGACCGGGAAGTTGGTCACGAACAGGCCGCCCTCTTCGCCGGGCGCCGCGGCGAGCCGCTGGGCCAGCTCGCGCCCCTCAGGCCGGCCGAGATCGATGGCGATCGACTTCTTGGCCTTGTTCAGGCCTTCCCAATAGAGGCTGTCGCCACCTTCGCTCAGCGGCCAGCGGCGGAAGTCCGGCCCGCCGCCGATATTGTCGAAGCGGATCACCTCGGCTCCGAACTGGGCCAGGTAGAGCCCGCAGGTCGGCGCCGCCACGAAGGCCGAGCCCTCGATCACCCGCAGACCTTTCAGCAAGTCGTACATTCAGAAGCTCTTCGGCATGCCCAGCACATGGGTTCCCACGTGGCTGAGGATCAGGTTCG
>CAMFIW010000128.1 GCA_945952355.1 uncultured Phenylobacterium sp.
GGCCGGGACGGTCGCCATCGAGGCCAGGATCCGGGCCGCCGTCGGGAAGTCGGTCGCCCGGAAGAAAACCCAGGCCACGCAGACCAGGACGAAGGTGAAGGCGCCGGCCGCCAGGCGGAAGGCGGCGGTCCTGAATATCGCGCGCCCACCGAAGGCCTCGGTCAGCATCCGCTCGACGGCCAGATAGAGGCCGTGCAGCCCGCCCCAAACCACGAAGGTCCAATTGGCCCCGTGCCAGAGGCCGCCGAGCAGCATGGTGATCATCAGGTTCAAGTAGGTGCGGACGCGACCCTTCCGGTTGCCGCCCAGCGAAATGTAAAGGTAGTCGCGCAGCCAGGTGCTGAGCGAGATGTGCCAGCGCCGCCAGAAGTCGGAAAAGCCGACGGCGGCATAGGGCGAGTTGAAGTTCTGCGGCAGGGAGAAACCCAGCACCAGGGCCGCGCCGATGGCGGTGGTGGTGTAGCCCGAGAAATCGAAGAAGATCTGGCCGGCGAAGGCCAGGACCCCGGTCCAGGCGTCGAGCGGCAAGAGCGCGTCGGTGGACTTGAACACCTTGTCGGCTGGCCCCGACAGGAAGGAGTCCGCGAGTACGATCTTCTCGAACAGGCCAAGCGTCATCAGCGCCAGGCCCCAGAGCAGCATCGGTCGGCTGGCGCGCTTGGGCGTGGCGAACTGTGAGAGCAGGTCGCGGGGCCGCATGATCGGGCCGGCCACGAGGTGCGGGAAGAAGGTGACGAAGAGCGCGAAGTTCAGGAACGAGCGACTGGGGGCGATGCGCCTCTGGTAGACGTCAAGCGTGTAGGAGAGCGTCTGGAAGGTGTAGAATGAGATGCCCAGGGGCAGGACGATGTTCCACTTGGGCGCATGGTAGGTCACCCCGGCCATGGCCGCGAGGCTCTCGAAGTTCGCCTCCAGGAACCCGCCGTACTTGAAGAAGCCGAGCAGGCCGAGATTGGCGGTCAGTGAGATGATCAGGGCGAAGCGGCGTCGGCTCCGCCGCTCCTCGCTTGCGATCCAGCGGGCGGCATAGAAGTCGACGAAGGTGGACAGCCAGAGCAGGGCCACGAAGGGCGGGCTCCAGCTGGCATAGAAGACGTAGCTGGCGATCAGCAGCATCACGCGCCGCGTGGTCCAGCCGAACGGCAGGCTCCACAACGCCAGGAACGCTGCGAAGAACACGATAAAGGTGATCGAGTTGAAGATCATGCCGCGCCCCCACGGATGCGCGACTTGACGTCAAAGAACGCGGTTCGTCCACCAGGATTCTTGAGGCGGTCAAAAAGGTGCGGGAGACGCCCCGATCAAGGGCGCCCCCCGTCTACGTTCAGAGATCCAGGCGGCCGGCGTTCATCACCTTGGTCCAGGCCGCCGCGAAGTCGTTGGCGAACTTCTGCTTGGCGTCGGAGGCGGCATAGACCTCCGCGAAGGCCCGCAGTTCGGCGTGGGAGCCGAAGATCAGGTCGACGCGGCTGGCCGTCCAGCGGGCCTGGCCGCTCTTGCGATCCTTGCCCACGAACGCGTTGTCGCCTGCGCCCGCGCTCCACTCCGTGCCCATGTCCAGCAGGTTGACGAAGAAGTCGTTGCTGAGCTGGCCGACGCGGTCGGTGAAGACCCCGTCCTTCGAGCCGCCCGCGTTGGCGCCGAGCACCCGCAGCCCGCCGACCAGGACGGTCATCTCGGGCGCGCTCAGCCGCAGGAGCTGGGCGCGGTCGACCAGGGCTTCCTCGGGCGCCATGAACTGCTCGCCGCGGCGGTAGTTGCGGAAGCCGTCGGCGCGGGGCTCGAGCGGGTCGAAGGACGAGGCGTCCGTCTGCTCGGCCGAGGCGTCCATGCGGCCGGGGGCGAAGGCGACCTCGACGGGGGTCCCGGCGTCCTTGGCGGCCTTCTCCACCGCGGCGGAACCGCCGAGCACGATGAGGTCGGCGAGCGAGACCTTCTTGCCGCCGGAGGCTGACGCGTTGAAGTCCTTCTGGAGGCCTTCGAGCGTCTGGATGACCTTGGCGAGGTCGGAGGGGCTGTTGACCTCCCAGTCCTTCTGCGGGGCCAGGCGGACGCGCGCGCCGTTGGCGCCGCCGCGCTTGTCGGAGCCGCGCCAGGTCGAGGCCGAGGCCCAGGCGGCGGAGACGAGTTGCGGCACGGTCAGGCCGGAGCCGAGGATCTTGCCCTTCAGGTCGGCGATGTCCTTGGCGTCGACCAGCGGATGGTCCACGGCCGGGATCGGGTCCTGCCAGATCAGCACTTCCTGGGGCACCTGCGGGCCGAGATAGCGGCCGATCGGGCCCATGTCGCGGTGGGTGAGCTTGAACCAGGCGCGGGCGAAGGCGTCGGCGAACTGGTCGGGGTGCTCGAGGAAACGGCGCGAGATCGTCTCGTAGGCCGGGTCGAACCGCAGGGCCAGGTCGGTGGTCAGCATGCGCGGCAGCTGCTTCTTGGACCCGTCATAGGCGTCCGGGATGTCGGCGGTCGCGCCCTTGGCCTGCCACTGCTGGGCGCCGGCGGGGCTCTTGGTCAGCTCCCACTCGAACTTGAAGAGGTTCTCGAAGAAGTGGTTGCTCCACTTGGTGGGCGTCTGGCTCCAGGTGACTTCCGGGCCGCCGGTGATGGCGTCGGCGCCCTTGCCGGTGCCGTGCTTGCTGCGCCAGCCGAGGCCCTGGTCCTCGATCGACGAGCCTTCCGGCTCCGGCCCGATCAGCGAGGGATCGCCCGCGCCGTGGGTCTTGCCGAAGCTGTGGCCGCCGGCGATCAGGGCCACCGTCTCCTCGTCGTTCATGGCCATGCGCGCGAAGGTCTCGCGGATGTCGCGGGCGGCGGCGACAGGATCGGGATTGCCGTTCGGGCCTTCCGGATTGACGTAGATCAGGCCCATCTGGACCGCGCCGAGCGACTGATGAAGCTGGCGCTCGCCGCTGTAGCGCTCGTCACCGAGCCAGGAGCCTTCCGGACCCCAATAGAGCTCTTCCGGCTCCCACTGGTCGGGGCGGCCGCCGCCGAAGCCGAAGGTCTTGAAACCCATGGACTCCAGGGCGACGTTGCCGACCAGCACATAGAGATCGGCCCAGGAGATCTTAGCGCCGTACTTCTGCTTGATCGGCCAGAGCAGGCGGCGCGCCTTGTCGAGATTGGCGTTGTCCGGCCAGCTGTTCAGCGGGGCGAAGCGTTGCTGGCCGCCGCCCGCGCCGCCGCGACCGTCCGAGGTGCGGTAGGTGCCGGCGCTGTGCCACGCCAGGCGGATGAACAGGCCGCCATAGTGGCCGAAGTCGGCGGGCCACCAGTCCTGGGAATCGGTCTGCAGGGCGCGCAGGTCGGCGACCAGGGCGTTGAAATCCAGGCTCTTGAATTCTTTCGCGTAGTCGAAGGTCTCGCCCATCGGGTTTGACCGGGGCGAATGCTGGTTGAGGCCCTCCAGTCGCAGGTTCTGGGGCCACCAGTCGCGGTTGGTTCGACCTCCGCGTGAAATCGGGCACTGGCCGGCTGCGGCGACGTCTGCCTTGGCGTTCATGGTCTTCTCCCTAAGGCGTTGGCTTGCTGCCCGCGCGGCTCCGCAGCCCCGCGACCAGTCCCCGACCCGCGCCTAGAGAGCGACCAGAACGTCGATTGGTAAAATTGATTGTTCTTATCGGGACGATAGACGAAGCCTTGATGGGCTGGCGGAGACGCCATCCCAACCCGCCCGTCGGCCGATCGTTCCTTCTCCCCGCGCGGGGAGAAGGAAGATCGAAAGCGGCCGCCGGCCTCAGGCCGGTTCGGAGACCGCGAGAAGCTTGGCGCCCCGGCTGAGGATCTCCTCGGCCTGACGGTTCACGTTGCGGACCATCTCGGCGACGGTCGGGATGTCGTGGATCAGGCCCTGGGCCTGACCGACGGTCCAGATGCCGTCGTCGGTGTCGCCCTTGCCGAGCACGTTGGTGCGGCCACGCACGCCGGCCACCAGGTGGCGGACGTCGTCGATGGTCTTGGTCGGGTCCTGCTGGATCTTCACCACCTCTTCCGAGACGGCGTTGCGGGCCACGCGGCTGGTGTTGCGCAGGGTGCGGTTGGTCAGCAGGGTGTCGCGCTCGGTGTTCTCGACGATCTTGCGCTTCACGTTCTCATGGATGGCGCACTCCTGGGTGGCCATGAAACGGGTGCCCATGTTGATCCCGTCGGCGCCCAGGGCCAGGGCCGCAGCCAGGCTGCGCCCGTCGGCCATGCCGCCCGAGGCGATCACCGGCACGTCGACCGCGTCCACCGTCGCCGGCAGCAGCACGATCAGGCCGACATCGTCCTCGCCCGGGTGGCCGGCGCATTCGAAGCCGTCGATGGAAACCACGTCGACCCCGTGGCGCACGGCGGTGACCGCGTGGCGGACCGAGGTGCACTTGTGGATCACCTTGACTCCCGCCGCCTTGAAGGCCGGCAGGTGCTCGGTCGGATTGCGTCCGGCCGTCTCGACGATCTTGATGCCGCTTTCGATGATCGCCTGGCGGTACTCGTCGTAGGGGATCGGGTTCAGCGACGGCAGCAGGGTCAGGTTGATGCCGAACGGCTTGTCGGTCAGGTCCTTGCAGCGCTGGATCTCCTTCCAGAGCTCCTCGGCGGACGGAGAATGGTGGGCGGTGATGAAGCCCAGGGCCCCGGCGTTGGCCACGGCGGCCACCAGGGGCGCGTAGCCCACCCCGGTCATGCCGCCCATGACGATGGGCGTCTCCACGCCGAACATTTCGGTGATGCGCGTCCTGATCACGGCGCCTGCTCCTTCTTCGTTTCCACCCAGGGCGTCCGCCGCGCGGTTCCGCCTCTCGGGGACAAGCTGGCCTTTAAGTGGCCGGGCGCCAAGTCGTGACGCGGCGGAAGGAGCGTTCACACTTTCGCCGCCGCACCCGGTCCGGCCGCGACGCCAGGGCGCCGTGGCGCGGCGTATCCACACGAATTCGTGGACAAGGCCGCGTCAGTGGCCGAGCTTCATGGCCTTGAACACCGGCAGCGTCGCCGGCTGCTCGCCTGGGAACCAGAATGGCCGCAGCGCCAGCCCCTGCCCGCCCGTGGACGCGCTTCATCCCGATCGGCGCATGGCTGCCGCGCTATCGACCGGCCTGGGCGCCGACAGACGTGCTGGCCGGTCTTGCGCTGTGGGCGGTCATGACGCCCGAGGGCATGGCCTATGCCGGGATCCTCGGCGTGCCCGCGATCATGGGCCTCTATACCCTCGCACCACCGCTCGTCGCCTATGCCCTGTTCGGGACCTCGCGCGTGCTGGTCGTGGGCCCCGACACCGCGACCGGAGTGATCTCGGCCGTGACGGTCGGCGCGCTCGTGGCCCAAGGCTCGCCCGAATTCGCCGGCCTGACCAGCACGCTCGCCATGCTGATCGGAGGCTTCTTCCTGCTGTTCGGCGCCTTGCGGCTGGGCTGGGTCGCGGCCTTCATCGCGACCCCGGTGATGCGCGGCTTCATCGAAGGCCTGATCGCCGTGACCATTGTCGGCCAGGTGGCCGGCCTGCTTGGCCTGCACGGGGCCGGGGGCGACGTGTTCGCCAAGCTGCTGTTCATCCTGCGTCACCTTCATGAGACACCACCGGCGGCGGCGGCCACCGGCCTCGCCAGCCTGGCCGCGCTGCTGCTGCTGCGCCGCCTTTCGCCCCGGCTTCCCGCGGCGTTGATCGTCACCGTGGCCGGTACGGCCCTGGTGGCGCTGCTGAGGCCCGCCGGCGTCAGCGTGGTCGGCGCCCTGCCCTCGGGACTGCCTCATCTGACCATGCCGCCGCTGTCGCCCGAGGTGCTGGCGCCTCTCGTCCCCGGCGCGCTCTCCATCGTCCTGGTCGGCTATGCGGAAGCATTGGGCGCCGCCAAGGCCGCGGCGGACGCCGAAGACCTGGACCCGAATCAGGAACTCACGGCGCACGGTTTCGCCAATGTCCTGAGCGGCATCTTCGGCGGCTTCCTGGCCGTCGGCAGCCTATCCAAGACCTCGGTGGCGATCGGCGCCGGCGCCCGCACCCAGGTGGCTCACCTGGTGGCCGCGGCGCTCTCCATCCTGACCCTGCTGTTCCTGACGCCCCTGTTCCACGGTCTGCCGCAGCCGACCCTGGCGGCGATCATCATCGCCGCGATGCTCCACCTTTCGAAGCCACGCTATCTGGGAAAGCTCGCCGCCGAAGCGCCCTGGGAACTGGCCGTGGCGATGGTGGTGATCGCCGGCGAACTCCTGCTGGGCGTGTTGCCGGGGATTGCGCTCGGCGTGGTGATCTCGTTGTTGCTGCTCATCTACCGGACCAGTCACCCGATCAGCGCCGTGCTGGGCAAGCTGCCCGGCGAGCAGGCCTATCGCGACATTCAGCGGCACCCCGAGGCGCAGACCTTTCCCGGCCTGCTCATCTTCAACCCCGGTGGCGATCTGTTCTTCGCCAGCGCGGGCCAGTTCGAGCGGGCGCTGAAGACCGCGATGTCGAAGACCGCTCCGAGCTTGCAGCGGGTGCTGTTCGACTGGAGCTCGATCACCTTCGTCGACAGCAGCGCCTGCGATGTGATTATGCGCCTGATCGAGAGGTTGCAGGACAAGGGAATCTCCGTCGCCTTCGCCCATGTTCGCGACCCGGTGCGTGACAGCCTGCAGCGGGCCGGGATCGTGGACGCGGCCGGCGCCTCGTCGTTCCACGATCGCCTGACGGATGGCGTCCAGGCCTTCCTAGGCCAGGAGGCCGACCTCGGCGCCGCGCGAACGGTCCCCATCCACGCTCCCCAGGAGGATCATGGCCCATGACCATCCGTGACCCCGTCCTCGTTCCCGTGCCGATCAGCGAGCTTCGACCGACCCAGATGACCGTCGGCCGCCGCGAGGTCGAGCTGAAACGGCGGACATGGCGCGAGCGCGCGGAGCGCGACGGCGCGGAGTTCCTCGGCCGGCACATGATCCCCGTCCTTCTGGGACCGAAGGGACGCCATTATGTCATCGACCATCACCACCTCGCCTGCGCGCTACACGCCGAGGGGGTGAAACAGGTCGCCGTCAGTGTGATCGCCGACCTTCGGTCCCTCTCGAAGCCGGAATTCTGGGTCTATTGCGACAACCGCGGCTGGTGCCATCCCTTCGACGCCGAAGGGGTGCGGCGCGACTATGCCGACATCCCCAGCAGCATCTCGGACCTGGCCGACGACCCCTATCGCAGCCTTGCGGGCGAGCTGCGTCGAGCCGGAGGGTTCGCCAAGGAAATCACACCCTTCGAAGAGTTCACCTGGGCGGATTTCCTGCGCCGGCGCATCAATCCGAAACTACTGACCGGGGACATGGCCGCGGCCTGGGCC
>CAMFIW010000129.1 GCA_945952355.1 uncultured Phenylobacterium sp.
CCTCTCGCCGCCAGAGCAGCGCGCCCAAGGGTTCGGCCGGTTCTCCCCGACCTATGGGGCCGGCATGATCCTGGGGCCTGCGGTGGGTGGGCTGATCGGCGCCGCGGACCCGAGGGCGCCGTTCTGGCTGGCGTCTGCCGTGGCCCTGGGCGGGGCGTTCTACGGCCTCTTCGTCCTGCCGGAATCCCTGCCGCGCGAACGTCGCGGGGAGGTCAGCTGGCGTGCGGCCATCCCGGTGACGTCCTACGGCCTGCTGTTGCGCGACAAGGCGCTGGCGGGGCTGGCCGGGACCTCGTTCCTGATGCAGTTCGCCGCCCAGACGGCCAACAACATCTTCGTGCTCTACACCGCCTATCGCTATGGCTGGTCCACGCGGGACGTGGGCCTGCTGCTGATGTTCTTCTCGGCCGGCAACATGCTGGTTCAGGCGGTGATCGCGCCCAGGCTGGCCACCACCATCGGGCCTTGGCGGACCATGTTCCTAGGGACGGCGCTGAGCGCGGCGGGGCTGATCGCCGGCGGATCGTCGGCGACGGGGTTGGGGTTCTGCCTGGCCTCGGTGGCGCTCTGCCTCGGCAACATGTTCGGTGCGGCCTTGCAGGCACTGTGCACAGCCGGCGTGGGGCCTGAAGAACAGGGGCGGCTGCAGGGCGCGCT
Source organism: uncultured Phenylobacterium sp. (assembly GCA_945952355.1). Lineage (GTDB taxonomy): Bacteria > Pseudomonadota > Alphaproteobacteria > Caulobacterales > Caulobacteraceae > Phenylobacterium. The sequence goes on from CAMFIW010000129.1 coordinate 658, forward strand.
GTCCAGCCAGGCGGCGATCGCGACCATGGCCGGGCCGCTGATCTTCACCCAGGTCTATGCGTGGTCGGTCTCGACGCCGGGGGCGCCCGGCGGGCCGGGGTTGGCGCTGATCTGCGGCGGGGCGCTGATGGGGTGCGCGCTGCTGATTGGCCTTTGGGCGCGGCGGGCGGCGTAGGACCGCCTTCGGCGGGACCACGAACCACACGAACCCACACGAACGGGGTCGTGCTGGTGAGGCCGTGACGGCTCGGCCGTCGTGAAGGCTGGCCACGGAAAACACGGACGGACACGGACAAGAGCGCGCGAAGCGCGCCGTCATTCGATCCGCTGAGCTTCAGGCAAGCTGTTCGTGCTTTCCGTGTTTTTCGTGGTCCGACTTGCGGCCTCGATGTGTCGGAAGCGCCCGAAGATTCCAACCACGAAAAACACGAAAAGCACGAACGGGGTTCGGAGAGGCCGGGGTTCGTTTTGATCGCGCTTCGCGCGGAACGCCGCTGAACCGTCCGTGCTTTTCGTGTTTTCCGTGGTTGATCTTCACGATGGTCGAGCCGTGCTGATCTCGCCGGCCGAGCCCGTTCGTGTGGGTTCGTGTGGTTCGTGGTTCCGGTTCTACCGGGCCTTGCGTTCGGGCGCGGAATCCCGGAGGCTGGCTTGGCTATGGCAGGGATCGAAAAGACGAGGAACTGACGCCGCCGCCGGGGCCGAGGCCTCCGCGCGCAGGCGTCGCCACAGCCAGCCTCTTCGGGCTGGCCTCGTCTTCATGCCGGTGCGACCGGCCATTCCCGAGCCTTCCATGTCCATTTCCCTGCGCGCCGCCCACGGGCCTTCCCGCGCAAGCCTCGCCTTCATCGCGGTGACCGTCGCCCTCGACGTCGCCTCGCAATCGATGATCTTCCCGATCCTGCCCCGCCTGGTGGAGCAGTTGGCCGACCATGACAGCGCGTCCGGCGCGCGGTGGGTGGGCTGGCTGGAGGCGTCCTGGGCGCTGACCCAGTTCTTCGCCGCCCCGTTCCTGGGCCTGTTGTCCGACCGCTATGGGCGGCGGCCGGTGATCCTGATCTCGCTGTTCGGGCTGGTGATCGACCTGGTGATCACCGCCATCGCGCCGGACCTCTGGTGGCTGCTCGCGGCGCGGGCGGTCTGCGGCCTGACCACGGCGACGCCCGCGGCGGCCAGCGCCTATGTGGCCGACGTGACCCCGCCGGAGGCCCGGGCTGGAACCTTCGGCCTGCTGAACGCCGCGGCCTGGAGCGGCATCATCATCGGCCCGGCGATCGGCGGCCTAGCGGGCGGGCACGATCCGCGGCTGCCGTTCTGGATCGCGGCGGGCGTGACGCTGCTGAACGCAATCTACGGCCTGTTCGTGCTGCCGGAATCGCTGAAGCCGGAGAACCGCACGCCGCGGATCGACTGGTCGAAGGCCAATCCGGTCGGCGCGGTGGGGCTGCTGGTGGCGCGGCCGGGCCTGCTGCCGCTGGCCGGGGTGTTCCAACTTCTGTGGTTCGCCCTGCACGCCATGAACGCGGTGATGGTGCTCTACACCCTGCATCGATACGGTTGGGACCCGATCGCCTTCGGCGTGTTCTGCAGCGTCGCGGCGGTGGGCAACATCTTCGTCCAGAGCTGGCTGGCGGGGCGCGTGACCAGGCGGTTCGGCGACCGGCCGGTGCTGATCGCGGGGCTGGTGTTCCAGGTGCTGGGCTTCGCGGCCAGCGGCCTCGCGCCGACCGCGGCGCTCTATTGCGCGGCCTATGGGCTGGTGACGCTGGGCAACCTGGCGGGGCCGGCCCTGCAGGCCCTGATGACCGCCACCGTGGGCGAGGATGAGCAGGGACGGCTGCAGGGCGCCTGCGGAGCGATGACCTCGGTGGCGACCTTCGTGGCGCCGGTGCTGTTCACCCAGATCTTCGCCCAGACGCTCGGCATGGGAACCGGGTGGCTGGGGGCGACGCTCCTGATCGGCGCGGGGTTGACGGCGCTCGGCCTGCCGCTGGCGACGAGAGCGCGGCGGGGCTGAAGCTTCGCCATCTTTGCGCCTGAAAACTCGGCAGATTCGCCGGCCTGTCTGAATTCGGAGACTCCATGCGCGCCCACCGCGTCCTCGTGATCCCGGCCCTGGCCCTGCTGGCCGCCTGCACCGATCCTGCCGCCCGCTCGAACGCCCAGACCGCAGGCCCGCCGCCGCCGCTCGCCCAGCCCACCCGCGCCGCGCCGGGCGACGGGCTCACGATGAAGTCATCGTTCGCGCCGGTGGTGAAGAAGGCCGCGCCGGCGGTGGTGAACATCTCGTCCAAGCGGCTGGTGCGCCAGCAGGCGGACCCGTTCTGGGAGATGTTCGGCCTGGGCGCGCCGCGCGACCGGGTGGAGGGCTCGCTGGGCTCGGGCGTGATCGTCCGCTCCGACGGGATCATCGTGACCAACAACCACGTCATCGAGGGCGGCCAGGAGATCACCGTGGCGCTCGCCGACCGGCGCGAATTCCCGGCCAAGGTGCTGCTGGCCGATCCGAGGGTCGACCTGGCGGTGCTGAAGATCGACGCGGGCGCCGAGCGCCTGCCGACGCTCGCCATCGACGACACAGGCGAGGCACAGGTCGGCGATCTGGTGCTGGCCATCGGCGATCCCTTCGGCGTCGGCCAGACGGTGACCAACGGGATCATTTCGGCGCTGAACCGGACGGCCGACCCGAACGGGGAGGCGGCGACCGCCTATATCCAGACCGACGCGGCGATCAATCCCGGCAACAGCGGCGGCGCCCTGGTCGACATGGACGGCGACCTGATCGGGGTGAACAGCTTCATTCTCTCGCGCTCGGGCACCTCGTCGGGCGTCGGCTTCGCGGTGCCGGCGGCGATGGTCAAGCGGATCGTCGAGACGGCGGCGGGAGGCGGCCATGCCTTGGTGCGGCCCTGGCTGGGCGCCCATACCCAGGCGGTGACCGGCGAGATCGCGCGCAGCCTGGGCCTTTCCACCCCGACCGGGGCGCTGGTGGCGGACCTCTGGCCGGGCGGCCCGGCGCAGCGTGCGGGTCTGAGGCAGGGCGACGTGATCCTGTCGATCGACGGCAAGCCTGTGGTGGACGCCTCGGCGGTGTCCTACGCGGTGGCGGCGGCGCGGCCCGGCGACAGCCTGAGGGTGGGCATCCGCCGTGGCGGCGCCGAACAGACCCTGACGGTGCGCGCCGAGGCGCCGCCCGCCACCCCTCCGCGGGACGAGCAGGCGATGAGCGGTCGCAACCCGTTCGACGGGGCGACGGTGGTGAACCTGTCGCCGGCGGTGGCCGACGAATTGGGCATCGATCCGTTCGCGGGCAAGGGCGTGATGGTGCTGAAGATCCAGCGCGGCTTCGCCCTGAACGCCGGACTGCGTCCGGGCGACCTGATCAGGCGGGTGAACGGACGCGACATCGGAACCGTCGCCGACCTACGCGCCGCCGTCTCCGGCCAGGGCGGGCAGTGGCAGGTGACCATCGTGCGCGGCGGCCAGGAGATCACCGGCAACTTCCGGACCTAGGGCGAAGCCTGCTAGGTTCGGCCATGGCCGATCTGTTCGAAGCCGCGGGGCTGACGCCGCATGCGCCGTCGCCGCTCGCCGACCGCCTGCGTCCGCAGAGCCTGGACGAGGTGGTGGGGCAGGACCACCTGCTGGGTCCCGAGGGGCCGATCGGGCGGATGGCGCAGGCCAGGCGGCTGGCCTCGATGATCCTCTGGGGCCCGCCGGGCACCGGTAAGACCACGATCGCGCGGCTGCTGGCCAAGGCGGCGGGTTACGAGTTCCAGCAGCTGTCGGCGGTGTTCTCCGGCGTCGCGGACCTGAAAAAGGCCTTCGAGCAGGCGCGGATGCGGCGGAGCGCGGGCCAGTCGACCCTGCTGTTCGTCGACGAGATCCACAGGTTCAACCGCGCCCAGCAGGACGGCTTCCTGCCCTTCGTGGAGGAGGGGATCGTCACCCTGGTGGGGGCGACCACCGAGAACCCGTCGTTCGAGCTGAACGGCGCCTTGCTGTCGCGCTGCCAGGTGTTCGTGCTGAAGCGGCTGGACGACGAGGCGCTGGGCGCCTTGCTGGCCAAGGCCGAGGCGCACGAGGGCCGCGAACTGCCGCTGACGGCGGAGGCGAAGGACGCGCTGACAGCGTTGGCGGACGGCGACGGCCGCTACCTGCTGACCCTGGCGGAGACCCTGTTCAACATCGGCTCGGCGACGCCGCTGGACACCAAGGACCTGGGCCAGGTGCTGCAGAAGCGGAGCCCGGCCTACGACAAGGACCGGGAGGGGCACTACAACCTCATCTCCGCCCTGCACAAGTCGATCCGCGGCTCGGACCCGGACGCGGCGCTCTACTGGCTGGCGCGGATGCTGGACGGCGGCGAGGACCCGCTGTTCATCGCCAGGCGGCTGATCCGGGCGGCGGCGGAGGACATCGGCGAGGCCGATCCGATGGCGCTCGTGCTCGCGAATGCGGCCAAGGACACCTACGACTTCCTGGGCTCGCCGGAGGGCGAGATCGCGCTCGCCCAACTGACCGTGCACCTGGCCGCCGCACCCAAGTCGAACGCGGTCTACAAGGCCTTCGGGGCGGCGATGAAGGCAGCGCGGGAGACCGGCTCGCTGATGCCGCCGGCCCATATCCTGAACGCGCCGACCCGGCTGATGAAGGACCTCGGCTACGGCAAGGGCTACAGCTACGACCCCGACGCCCAGGGCGGCTTTTCGGGCCAGAACTACTTCCCCGACGGGATGGAGCGGCGGAAGTTCTACGATCCGAAGGGCGATGGCGCCGAGGCGCGGATCAAGGAGCGGCTGGACCGCTGGGCGCAGATGCGCGCGGAGCGAGGCGGGTGAAGACGGCGAAAGCCGGCAGGCCGCCGGCGCAGCTCTCGGCCGAAGAGATCGCCTTCGTCAAAGGCCTGGTGATCTACGAGGACGCGGCGATCCTGGCGCTGAACAAGCCGCCGGGCCTGTCGAGCCAGGGCGGGCGGGGCCAGGTGCATACGCTGGACGAGCTGGTCTGGGCCTTCGCCAAGCCGGGCAAGGCGCGGCCGCGGCTGATCCACCGGCTGGACCGCGACACCTCGGGCGTGATCCTGACCGCCAAGACCCAGCCGGCCGCAAGTTTCCTCGGCAAGGCCATGATGGGGAAGAAGTTTTCCAAGACCTACCAGGCCATCGTGACGCCCGGCGCGCCGGAGCCGAAGGGCGGCGAGATCACCGCCAGCCTGCGCCGGGTGGAGGAGGGGCGCGAGGCCTATATGCGGGTCTGCCCGGACGACCATCCGGACGCCGAGCGCGCGCTGTCGCGGTATCGGACGCTGAAGGCGGGCGAGGGGGCGGCGCTGATGGAGCTGTCGCCGCAGACCGGGCGGATGCATCAGCTGCGGGTTCATCTGGCCTCGATCGGGCGGCCGATCGCTGGCGACGCGCGCTATGGCGGGGCGCTGATGGTGGGCGGCGAGCCCGTGCCGCGCCTGATGCTGCACGCCGGCGCGCTCAGCTTCCCGCACCCGGACGGCGGGACGAAGCGGATCGAGGCGCCGGTCCCTGACGACATGGCGGGCCTGATCGGCAAGCTTGGCCTGGGCTGGCGGAACGCGCGCCCGTCAGGCGCCGTTCATATCGCAAGAGGTTGAATGGCCATGGCTTTCGCGCCGGAGCCTGAGAGATGATCAAGCAAACCCTCACCGCCGTCCTGGCCAGCGCCGCGCTCAGCGCCTGCGCGACGCCGCAGCCGACCTTCTACACCGCCGCGCGCGGCCCGCAGGCGGTGGGCTATTCGGAGTACAAGATCGAGCCTGGCCGCTACCGCATCACCTTCCGCGGCGGGCCGGGCGCGCCGCCGGCCCAGGTGGGGGACTACGCTCTGCTGCGCGCCGCCGACCTGGCCCTCGCCGAGGGCTACGACTGGTTCCGCGTCTATGACCGACGGATGGAGGGCGCACCGAGCAACGGGCCGCGCCTGTCGCTGGGCGTCGGCGGAGCGAGCTTCGGCGGCCACTCGGCGGTCGGTCTGGGCGTCAGCAAGGGCTTCGACCTCGGCGGTGGGCCTCAGCTGGCCCAGACGCTCGAGGTGATCATGGGCAAGGGCGAGCCACCGCGCGACCCGCAGGTCTATGTCGCCCGCGACGTGCGCCGCACGATCGGACCCCGCGCCTCCTAAGCTTTGCACCGGACCCCGGCACGTCGCATAAGGGGCCGATGAGCAAGATCCTTCTCGTGGCCGCCGGCGGCGCTGTCGGCTCGGTCGCCCGCTACTTGCTGGGTGGCGCGACCCTGCGTTGGTTCGGCCCGGGCTGGCCCTATGGCACCTTCGCGGCCAACCTGATCGGCGGCCTGCTGATGGGCCTGCTGGCCGGCTTCCTGGCGTTCCGGGGCGGCGCCGATCAGGAGAAGCTTCGCGTCCTGCTGGGCGTCGGCGTGCTGGGCGGCTTCACCACCTTCTCGTCCTTCTCGCTGGAGACGGCGCTGATGATCGAGCGCAAGGACTTCGCGACCGCGGCCTTCTACGTGGCGGGCTCAGTCTGCCTGGCGATCGGCGCCCTGTTCATCGGCCTGATGATCTCGCGCAGGGCCTTCGCATGAGGGAGGTCCGCACGCTCTATGTGGACGCCGGCGAGGACGGGGTGCGCC
>CAMFIW010000130.1 GCA_945952355.1 uncultured Phenylobacterium sp.
GGCCTGGAGCCAGCCGGCCCGGAACCAGGTCAAGGCGCTGAAGATCACGCTTCTTTCGACCATGCTGGCCGACCAGGGGCTGGGCGAATGGGGGTTCGCCGCCTGGGTGGAGGCGGACGGCCGCGCGATCCTGTTCGACACCGGGGCGCATCCCGACCTCGTGGTGAAGAACGCCAAGGATCTGAAGATCGACCTGTCGAAGGCCTCGGAGGTGGTGTTGTCGCACAACCACCCGGACCACACCGGAGGGCTGGTCTCGGTGCGCAAGGCGGCGATGGCCGGCGACCCGAAAGCGCTCGGCCGCGCGCATGTGGGGGCCGGGATCTTCACCGCGCGGTTCGACAACGACGGCAAGGACCGCACCATCTTCGCCACCCGCCGCGGCGAGTACGAGGCGACCGGCGGCGCGTTCGTCGAGCACACCGGGCCGGCGGAGCTGGCGCCGGGCGTCTGGTTCACGGGACCCGTCCCCCGGAACAATCCCGAGACCAATTGGGGCAAGGGCCTCAGCATGGTCTCTGCGACCGGGCCCGAGGACAATGTCGCCGAGGACTCCGCCCTGGTGTTCGACACCGCCGATGGTCTGGTGGTGCTGACCGGCTGTGGCCACGCCGGGATCGTCAACATCTGCCAATACGCCCGCAAGGTGGTGGCGCAGAAACCGTTGCTGGCGGTCATCGGCGGGCTGCATCTCTACGAGAAGCCGGACGAGACCGTGGACTGGACGGCGGGAAAGCTGAAGGCGATGGGCTTGCGCTACCTGCTGGCGGCGCACTGCACGGGCATCGAAGCGACCATGCGCCTGCGCCAGGACCTAGGCCTGACGCGTAAGACCGCCGCGGTGGGCGCAGTCGGCGCGACATTCACCTTGGGCCAGGGGATCTATGCCGGCGACATCTCCAGCTAGGGCATAGAGAAAGCCCCCGGACCTTTCTGGTCCGAGGGCTCTGGTTCGCTCGACGATGAAGACGAGAAGGATCAGGCCGTGACGGCGACTTCGCGGCGGCGGCGAAGGACGACGCCGGCCATGCCGAAGCCAGCGATCATCATGGCCCAGGTGGCGGGCTCCGGCACTGCGGCGCCCGAGGTCAGGCGCAGCACCGGTGCGGCGGTGTTCGTATAGATGCCGCTGTCGACGCCGTTCGGGTTCTGCAGGTTCAGGGTGGCGTTGGTGAAGCCGATGATCAGGATCTGGCCGGCATGGGCGTTGATGTCGCTCACCGCGTTGCCGCCCAAGGCGAGGCTGGCGGCGGTGTTGTAGAGGTTGGCGAAGCCGTACAGCGAGCCGTTCATCAGGTCGGCGTAGGCTGCAGCGCCCGCGGAGCCGCTGGCGAAGGTCGAATATGCGGTGGTGACGTCGTGGATCTCAATGCGGTCCACGCCCGGATCGGGATTTGCGTAGATCGAGGACACGAGGTCGAGCACGGCGGCCGAATAGGTCCCGGTCGGGATCAGGAAGGCGGCCCAGCTGTTGTAGCGCGCGCCATATTCGTTGCCCGTGAAGGTGTTGTTCCCGGCGCTGGCGCCGTTGGAGTCGCCGTTGCTGTTCACCCAGCCCTGGGCGAAGGAGCTGATGTCGACGCTGGCGTGCGCCGCGCTGGTCATCGAGAGCGCCGCGACGGCGGCGAGAGCGGAAATCTTCATACGCATTTTTGAGCAGTCCCCAATTTGGCACAGTGCCAGCGAAGCCAGGGACGCCATTGCAGCTCGCGTGCCAGGGGAATCGGATCAGGGCGAGACGACGACCTCGCCGCCCTTCATCACCAGCACCGGATGGCGCAGGACCGAGATGTCGACGGTCGGATCGCCCCGGACGGCCACGAGGTCGGCGAGCAGGCCGGGCTTGATGCGGCCGAGCTTGCCGTCGAGGCGCAGGATCTTGGCGTTGACCGCGGTGGCGGCGGTCAGGGCGTCGGGCGCGCTCATGCCATCCTTGACCATCCATTCGAGCTCGCGGGCGCTCTCGCCATGTTTGAAGACGCCGACATCGGAGCCGGCGCCGATGGTGACGCCGAGCTTCAGCGCCAGGCGAAAGCCGCGCTCGGCGTTCTGCATCGAGGAGGTCGGCGGGGTCTGGCCCGGGACATAGTGCTGGAAATAGATCGAGGTGGCTTCCGGCGCGGTCAGGGTCGGGATCAGCGCCACGCCCTTGGCCGCCATCAGCTTGAAGGTGGCTTCCGATCCCCCATAGCCGTGCTCGATGGTGTCGACCCCGGCCGTCGCGGCGCGGCGCATGCCCTCGTCGGAGGCGGCGTGGACGGCGACCGGTCGTCCCAGGCCATGGGCGGTCTCCACGGCGGCCTTGAGCTCGTCGACGGTGAAGGTGGCGACGGTCTCGCCGTTCGCGCCCACGCGGTAGTCGGCATAGAGCTTGATCCAGTCGGCGCCGGCGGCGGCCTGTTCGCGGACCGCGCGGACCACCTCGTCGATCCCGGAGGCTTCCTGGGCGCCCTGCGGCAGGTCGCGCTCGGCATAGGATTTGCGGGCCGGGCCATAGGCGCCGGTGGCGACGATGGCGCGGGTGGCGACCAGCAGGCGCGGGCCGGGCACGATTCCCTCGTCGATGGCGCGCTTCAGGCCGACATCGGCCGAGTCCGCGCCTTCGGTCCCGAGATCGCGCTCGGTGGTGAAGCCGGAGCGCAGGGTGTCGGACGCCTGGCGGACGGCGCGCGCCGTGCGATAGGCCAGCGGCTCCTTCAGCACCTGATCGTCCCACACGACCTCGTTGTAGGGGTGCAGGAAGAGGTGGCTGTGCGCCTCGATCAGCCCGGGAACGAGGGTGGTTCCGGGCAGGTCGACAGCGCGGGCGCTGGCGGGAGCTTTCAGCTCGGCCGCGGGACCCACGGCGGCGATCCTGTCGCCCTCTACCAGCACGGCCCAACCCGGATGGGAGACCTTGTCCTCGGCGGTGAACACCCGGTCGGGCTTCAGCAGGAGGGTCTCGGCGTGGGCGGAGGCGGCGAGGAGGAGGGCTGCGAACGGGAGGAGCTTGAGCATGGCTGGAGCCTAGCCCGCCCTCCCGTCGATCCGGAAGGCTCTACGCCGCCTTGGCGCCCGCCACCCACTGTCGGAGCAGGCTCGGCTGGGCGACGCCGGCGTGGCTGGCGACAGCCTTGCCGTTCTGGAACAGGAACAGGGCGGGGATGCCTCGCACGCTGAACTGTTGGGCGAGCGCCGGCTCGGCGTCGACATCGACCTTGATGAATCGGGCGGCGGGCTCGAGTTCAGCGGCGGCGGCCTCGAAGATCGGGGCCATGGCCCGGCAGGGGCCGCACCAGGCCGCCCAGAAGTCGGCGACGATCGGCAGGTCGGACTTCTCCAGGTGGCGGCGGAACCGCGCGGTGTTGAGCGCCGCCGGATGGCCGTCGAACAGCGGCTTGGCGCACTTGCCGCATTTGGCGGCCTTGGCGTCCCGTTCGGGCGGGAGGCGGTTGATGGCGTCGCAGTGGACGCAGACGACTTGCATGGATGTCTCCTGGCGCGCGGTGGTGATCCGCGAAGCCCTCATGTGGCGATGAGAAGGAAACCTCGCCAGGGCCTGGGGGTTCAATCCTCAAACAGGAGGTCCGCCATGTCCCAGCCCACCGCCCAGGTGTCCCGCACGGTCGACGCGCCCGTCGACGAGGTCTGGGAGGCCATCACCACGCCGGACATCGTGCGCAGCTTCTTCATGGGGGCGACGGTGGAGAGCGATTTCAAGGTCGGCAGCCCGATCCGCTTCAAGGGCCAGTACAAGGGTCAGGCCTACGAGGATAAGGGCGAGATCCTGGCCGTCGAGCCGGGGAAGAAGCTGAGCTTCTCGCACTACAGCGCCATGTCCGGCGCGCCGGATGCGCCGGAGCACTATCACGTGGTGACCTACGAGCTGACGCCGGAGGGCGTGCAGACACGAGTGACCCTGACCCAGTCCAAGCTGAAGGGCGCGGTCAACGCTGAGGACCGCAAGCATCGCGAGGCGTACGAGCGCAACTGGTCAGGAATCCTGGCCGGCCTATCCAAGGCCGTGGCCCACTAGGGTTCGAAGCCGCCGCTCAGGAACGCCTCCGCATAGGCGCAGTGCATGGCGACACCACGGGCCATGACGTTCTCGTCCAGGACCATGCGGTTCGAATGCAGGGCGCAGCAGGAGCGGAAGTCGCCGCCCTGCGGCGTGGCGCCGAGGAAGACCATGGCGCCTGGGACCTTCTGCAGGACATAGGCGAAGTCCTCCGCCCCCATGGCGGGGCTGGGCATGGTGCGCCAGGCCTGGGCGCCGAAGAGGTCGGTCGCCACCCGCTCGGCGAGATCGACGGCGGGCGCCTTGCAGACGGTGACCGGGAAGCCCGGATCGATGTCGACCACCGCGCTCGCCCCGTGGGCGGCGGCGATGTTGGGCGCCAGGCGCGCGAGGCCGGCATGGGCCAACTCCCGCGAATGCTCGGAGAAGGAGCGGATGGTGCCCTCGATCACCGCGCGCTCGGGAATGACGTTGTTGGTGGTCCCGGCCTCGATGCGGCCGACCGTGACCACCACGGGATCGAAGGCCGGCACGGTGCGCGTCACCATAGCCTGGATGGCGGTCACGATCTCGCAGGCGATCGGGATCGGATCGCAGGCGTCGTGGGGTTGCGAGGCGTGTCCGCCACGGCCGGTCACGGCGATCTCGAAGCGGTCGGCGGCGGCGAGCAGGGGCCCGGCGCGGCCGGCGAAGATGCCGCTGGGCACATTGGGCGAGACGTGCAGGGCGAAGGCGGCGTCGGGCGTGACCACGTCGAGCAGCCCGTCGTCCATCATCCAGCGGGCGCCGTGATGACCCTCCTCGCCCGGCTGGAACATGAAGATCACGGTGCCGGCCAACTCGTCCTTGCGGGCGCAGAGCGCGCGGGCCGCGCCGGCCAGCATGGCGACATGGGTGTCGTGGCCGCAGGCGTGCATGGCGCCGTCGTGCTGGGAGGAGAACTCCAGGCCGGTGTCCTCGTGGAGCGGCAGCGCGTCCATGTCGCCGCGCAGCAGGACGGTGCGGCCGTTGGCGGGCCCGCGCAGGATGGCCATGAAGCCGGTGGTGGACGGGCCTTCATGGATCTCCAGCGGCAGGCCGGCCAGGGCGGCCTTGGCCTTGGCGGTGGTCAGAGGCAGGTGCAGGCCGAGCTCGGGCTCGGCGTGGATGGCGCGGCGCAGCGCGATCAGGTCGGGCAGCAGGGCCTCGCCGGCCTCGATCCAGCGCTGAGAGGATTCGGGCAGGTCCATGGGCGTCCTCGCGGAAGGTGATCGGCGATCACCATGGCGAGGGAAGACTGCGGCCGCAACGGGGCGGCCGGTTCATTTTGACTCCAACGGACTTAGCCGTGCAGGGCGCGCCAGTAGTCGATGGCGAAGGTGGCGATCTGCCAGGCGGCCAGCGCGACCATGATCCCGAGCGCGACGGTCAAGAAGCGTTGGGCGAAGGATTGGGCGGGCTTGGCCCGATCGCGAGGCGAGTGGGGCGCGTCGTCCGCATAGGTGAAACGCATGTCGGTTGTCCCAGGCTGGCGCCGCTTGGGCGCATCCGCGTCGCGCCGCGCAAGCCGCGGGCCATCGGGCCTCGCGGACGGCGTGTGCGACATGTCGGGCCGCGGGGCGGACCGGTGCTGGGAGCCTGGCATCCGCCGAAGAACGCGCGACACCGCCGAATTGTTGCAGCTCAGCTCTGGAAGTAGGGCTCGACGGGGCCCTGTAGCTTCACCGTCATCTGCTTGCCCTTGCGGTCGACCGTGTTGCCGACGGCCAGGCGCACCCAGCCCTCGGACACGCAATACTCTTCCACATTGGTCTTCTCGACGCCCTTGAAGCGGACGCCGATGCCGCGCTGAAGCAGGTCGGCGTCGTGATAGGGGCTGGAGGGATCGACGCAGAGGCGGTCGGGCGGGGTGTCGGAAGTCGTCATGGGCGGGTTCTAGCGGGATGAGGCCGAAAGGAAAACTGCTTCCCTGACCCAACGGACGGTGTCTCATGGTGGCGTCGGAAAGGCCGCGAGACGGCTGGACGGCGCAATTGGGAGAACGACCATGGGCGAGGCCTGGATCATCGATACGGCGCGTACGCCGCGGGGCGTGGGCAAGGTGGACAAGGGGGCGTTGGCCAACGTCCATCCGCAGCGGATCCTGTCCTCGGTGCTGAAGGCGCTGGCGGAGCGCAACGGGCTGAACACCGCCGACGTCGACGACGTGATCGCCGGCTGTGGCACCCAGGCCGGCAAGCAGGGCTCCTGCATCGCGCGGATGGCGGCGCTGGACGCCGGCTTCGCCAATGAAGCGCCCGGCATGAGCCTCGACCGCTTCTGCGGCTCGGGCCTGACGGCGGTGAACCTGGCGGCCATGGGCATCATGAGCGGCGCCCAGGCCCTGGTGATCGCCGGCGGCGTGCAGAGCATGAGCCACGGCTCCACCCTCAAGCGCCAGGCGGGCCCCACGCTCGATTCGCTGAACCTGCACCTGCGCTCGATCCATCCGCAGCCGCACCAGGGCGTGTGCGGCGACGTGGTGGCGACGCTGGAAGGCATCACCCGCGACGACGTCGACAAGCTGGCCCTCGAAAGCCAGCGCCGCGCGGCCATGGCCATCGCAGAAGGCCGGTTCGACAAGAGCCTGATCCCGGTGTTCCACGACGATGGCTCGCTCGCCCTGGATCGCGAGGAGTATCCGCGGCCCCAGACGACGCTCGAAGGCCTCGGCCAGCTCAAGGCCGCCTTCGCCGCCCTCTATGACGCGCCGCTGGACGAGGAAGGCCTCAGCTTCCGCCGCCTGGTGGAGGCCACCTATCCGGGCCTGAAGATCAATCACGTGCACCATGCCGGCAATTCGTCGGGGGTGGTGGACGGCGCCGGCGCCGTGGTGCTGGCCTCGCCGGAATACGCCAAGGCCAACGGCCTGAAGCCGCGCGCCCGGATCCGCTCGATCGCGACGGCCGGCGACAGCCCCGAGCTGATGCTGAACGCCCCCGGCCCGGCCGCCCGCAAGGCGCTGAAGAAGGCCGGCATGACCATGAAGGACATCCAGCTGGTCGAGATCAACGAGGCCTTCGCCGTGGTGCCGCTGAAGTTCATGCGCGACCTCGACGTCGATCCGGAGATCGTCAACGTGAACGGTGGGGCCATCGCGCTCGGCCACCCGATCGGCGCGACCGGGGCGATGATCCTGGGCACGCTGCTGGACGAGATGGAACGCCGCGACCTCAACATCGGCATGGCGACCCTGTGCGCCGCGGGCGGCATGGCCCCGGCCGCGATCATCGAGCGCATGTAGGAACGGATCGCCATGGACC
>CAMFIW010000131.1 GCA_945952355.1 uncultured Phenylobacterium sp.
GGGCAAGGAATGGTCCTACAGCAATCTCGGCTACCGCATGCTGGGCCTGGCCATGAGCCGCGCGACCGGCCGGCCGGTGGGCGAGATCCTGGAGGCCCAGGTGCTGGGTCCGCTCGGCATGACCCAGAGTCGCGGCGCCATCGTCGCCGCCGACCGCCCCCGCTATGCCGGCGGCTACAGCCCCTACTATACCGACCGGCCCTATCCGCAGGCGGGCCGGCTGGCCCAGGCGCAGTGGGTGGACATGGTCGAAGCGGCGGGCTGCGTGGCCTCGACGGCCGGCGACATGACTCGCTACCTGGCCTGGCTGATCGCCGCCTCGAACGGCAAGGGCGGCCCCCTGCTGTCCGAAGCCTCGGCCAAGCGGTTTTTCGAAGACAGCGCCCCGGCGCCGGGCTGGGCCGAGGGCGCGCGCTACGCCAACGGCCTGGCGATCGTGCAGATCAAGGGCCGCACCCTGCTTCACCACACCGGCGGCATGACCAATTTCAGCTCGGCCCTGCACGTCGATCCCAAGTCCGGGGTCGGCGCCTTCGCGAGCACCAATGTCGGCGGCACGGGCTACCGGCCCCGCGACATCACCGCCCACGCCTGCGCCCTGATGACCGCCGCCCGCGACGGCTCGGCGCCGTCCCAGCCTGCGCCGACCCGCCCCCGCATCGGCAAGCCGGAGCTGTTCGTCGGCCGCTATTTCGGCACCGACGGGCGCAGCTTCGAGATCGTGGCGGAGGGCGAAGGCGGCCTCGCGCTCAAGATGGGCGGCGGGACCGATGTCCTCGAACCGGCCGGCGCGGGCCAGGTCCTGAGCCACCTGCCCGGCCTCGACCGCTACACCCTGGTGGCCGAGCGCGGGGGCGACAAGGTCGCGGCCCTGTGGTGGGGCCCGGTCCGGTTCGCGGCCGGCGCGGAAGCGCCCGCCCCGACGATTCCTGCCGAGTTCGCGGCCCGCGTGGGCGACTATGTCAACGACAGCCCCTGGCTCGGCCTGATGCAGGTCATGGCGCGCCCCGACGGCCTCTACCTGTTCGGCTCGCGCAAGCTGGAAGCCCTGCCTGACGGAAGCTGGCGCCCAGCCGACGACTCCCCCTCCCCAGAACGCATCTGGTTCGACGCCCCGGTCGCGGGCCGCACCCAGCGCCTGAGCTATTCCGGCGTGGACTTCGTGCGACAAGGCTAGGCGGCGGAGGCGCCGGATATCGCGCCCCCGCCGCGCCGGACCCTACTTCTGCGTCGCGTAGATCTTGACCACCTTGTAGAGGAAGTCGCGGCTCTCATAGAGCGACCGCACCCGAATGCGCTCGTTCAGGCCGTGGACGCCGTTGCCGTCCGGGTCGCCGAACGAGCCCGACAGGCCATAGCTCGGAATGCCGGCGGCGTTGGTGAAGCGGCTGTCCGTGGCGCCGGTCGACATGGTCGGCACCAGCGGCACGCCGGGCCACATCTCCTTGGCGACGGCCTTCACCGGATCGACGATCTCCTTGGAGAGGGGCGGCGGAGGGGCGGTCGGACTGGGCTCGCCGACCAGGGTCACGGCGATCTTGTCGTCGGCGAACACCTTGACCAGCTGGTCGCGGACGTCGGTGATCTTCTCGCCGGGCAGGATGCGGCAATTGACGTTGGCCTGGGCGCGTTGCGGCAGGGCGTTGGGCGCATGGCCGGCATTGACCATGGTCGCCACGCAGGTGGTGCGCATCATCGAATTGCGGCTTGCGTCGCGCGCGACGATGGCGGCGGCGGCTGCATCGGCCGGGTCCTTGGCGAGCGCGGTCATGGCGGCGCCGCTCTCGCCGCCTTCGATCGGGCCCATGGCCGCGAAGTGGTTGCGGGTCGCCTCGTTGATGCGGATCGGGAAGTCGTAGGCGCCCAGGCGGGCGAGCGCGTTCGACAGGTGGTAGATCGCATTGTCCTTCGACGGTCGCGACGAGTGGCCGCCCGGATTGGTCGTGACAAGGGTGTAGTCCTGATAGACCTTCTCGCCGGCCTGGATGCCCAGGAACTGGCGCTCGCCCTTTTCGTTCAGCCGGCCGCCGGCGCCTTCATTCAGGGCGAACTGGGCGTCCATCAATTCGCGCTTGTTCTTCAGCAGCCACTCGACGCCGTCGAAGGTGTCGGAGGTCTCCTCGCCGCAGGTGAGCACGAGCTTGAGGCCGCGGCGGGGTTTGAAGCCCTCGGTCTTGTAGCGGACCATGCTGTCCGTGAAGATCGAGGCCATGGCTTTGTCGTCGCTGGCGCCGCGGGCGTAGAAGTAGCCGTTCTCCTCGATCAGGGTGAAGGGATCGCGCTCCCAATCGGCGCGGTTGGCCTCGACCACGTCGATGTGGGCGAGCAGCATGATCGGCTTCAGCTTAGGGTCGGTCCCAGCCAGGTTGGCGATCAGGGCGCCGAACTTCGGATGGTCCGGCGGAACGATGACGCTGACGTCCTTGTCCGCGTAGCCGACGGCCTTCAGCCGCGCCGCCATCTTCTCGGCGGCGGCGGTGCAGCTCCCGACCGAGAGCGTGGTGTTGGTCTCCACCAGCTCCTTGTAGAGGTCGCGGAAGGCGAGCTGGTCCGGCCGCGGCGCGGTCTGGGCGTGGGCGGCGGAGGCCAGGGCGGCGCCTGCGATCAGGGCGGCGGCGGACGTCATTCTACGGATCATGGAAGTGGGGGCCCTATGTAACAATGGGCCGGACCCTAGGGGCGGGCGAGCTTCGCCGCAACGCCCCTGAACGCGTTCAGTTGACCTCAGTCTTCTTCGGCGGCGCCGGCGGCAGGGGCGCGACCGGAACACCGTCCTCGGCGAGCTTCTTGACCTGCGCGGGCGTGGCTTCGCCATAGATGCCGCGATCCTCCGAGCGGCCCTCGTGGATCGCGCGGGCCTCGGCGGCGAAGCCGTCGCCGACATAGTCGAAGTTCTCCTCGACGTGGCGGCGGACCTGGCCCAGGGCCTCCATCATCATCTGCCGCGCCTGGGGCGGCAGGTCGGGGGCGGAGCGCTTCGTGCCCGCCACGGCCGGAGCCATGATCTGCTTGCGTACGGACTTCGAACCGCAGACGGGGCAATCGAGCAGGCCGCGCGACTGCTGGTCGTCGAAATCGGCCGAAGCGCCGAACCAGCCCTCGAACTCATGGTCGTGCTCGCAGGCGAGCGCGTAGCGGATCATGCCAGCGGTTCCGGCGCGGCGAAGGGCCGGGCGTTGGCGAGGGCCGGGATCGCGGCGCGCGCCTTGGCGACTGCGCCGTCTGGCAGGTCGACCACCAGCACGCCAGGCTCGTCGTGGTCGAGGGTCCCGAGCACCTCGCCCCAGGGGCCGATCGCGAGGCTATGGCCGTAAGTACCTCGGCCGTCCTCGTGGAAGCCGCCCTGCGCCGGGGCCAGGACGAAGGAGCCGGTCTCGATGGCGCGGGCCCGCAGCAGGATCTCCCAGTGGGCCTGGCCGGTCGGCCGGGTGAAGGCGGCGGGCGCGGTCAAGATCTCGGCGCCGGCCAGGGCGAGGGCGCGATAGACCGCCGGGAATCGCATGTCGTAGCAGATGGTCAGGCCGAGCCTGGCGTCGCCGGCCATCGCCGTGACCGCGCGCTCGCCCGGCTCATAGACTGCGCTCTCGCGAGCGGTCTCGCCGGTCGGCAGGTCGACGTCGAACATGTGCAGCTTGTCGTAGGTCGCGACGATCGCGCCCTCGGGCGAGACCAGGGCCGCGCGGTTGGCGGCCTTGCCGTCCTCGCGCTTTACCAGGGCCGAGCCGATCAGCAGCCAGACGCCGAGCTCCCTGGCGAGGTCGCGCAGGCCCAGGACGACCGGGTCGGCCTCGAGGGTCGCGAGTTGCGGCAGCAGCTTGCTGCGGTCCTTCTGCAGGACGTTCGTGCCTTCGGGCGTGACGATCAGGGTCGCGCCCCGCGCCGCCGCTTCGCGCACCAGGGGCGCGACATGGGCCAGCGCCGCGGCGTGGGTGGCGGGGGTTCGGGTCTGGATCAGGCCGACGCGCAGAGGCATGACCGGTTCCTAAGCCCGCTCACGCAGGGCTTGGCAAGGCCTCAGGCCGCCTGAAGCAGCGGATCGAGCTTGCCGGCGTATTCCAGGGCCATCATGTCGTCGCAGCCGCCGATGTGTTCGTCGCCGACGAAGATCTGCGGGAAGGTCGCCCGACCGTTGGCGCGCTGGATCATCTCCTGGCGCTTCTCCGGATCGAAGGCGGCTTCGATCTCGGTGAAGTCGACACCCTTCTTCTCAAGCAGAGAAACGGCGCGGACGCAGTAGGGGCAGTAGGGCTTGGTGTAGATGGTGACCTGGGCCATGGCTCTCGATTGAACGCTCAACTCCTTACGCAACCCTATATGGGGCGGTTCGCGAGTTCTTTCACCCTCGCAACCACAGCCACATCGACGCAGGCCGCCCCGGCTTTCAGAAACGCGCGCGTACAGCCTTCCAAAGTGGCGCCGGTGGTCATGACGTCATCGATCAGCAGGATGCGCCGCCCCTCGATGTGTTTCGCGCGGGCGGCCGGGACCTCGAAGGCGGCGGCGACGTTGCGCCGGCGGCCGGAGCCCGACTTGCCGCCCTGGGGCTCGGTGGCGCGTCGACGGACCAGGGTGTCGGGCAGGTAGTCCAGGTCCCACAACGCTGCGAGCGGCCGGGCGATCTCGGCGCACTGGTTGAACTGGCGGCGCAGCAGGCGGGTCGGGTGCAGCGGCACGGGCGCCACGGCGTCGGCCTCGGCCAGAAGGTCGCGGGCGGCGCGGCTGATCCAGCGGGCGAACAGCGGAGCGAGGTCGGTGCGGTCGGCGTGCTTGAGCTGCAGGATCGGACCGCGCGACGCGTCGTCGTAGAGGCAGGCGGCGCGGGCGCGCTGGAACGGACGGGGTCGCGCCAAGCAGGCGGCGCAGCGGGCGCCGGGACCCTGGTTGTATTCGAAGGGGACTCCGCAGCCGTCGCAGACCGGGTCGTCGATAAACTTGATGCGGCTCCACGTTTCGGCGGACAGACCACCGCTCAAAGAGCGCGCTCCGCCGTCGAGCGTCATCGGTGGGAGGATCATGTCGAGCAGATCACCCGCGACGCGCTTTACTCGCGAACCTGTCGCCCAAACCAGCCGATCGAACCGCTCGTCAGCCCTGCCGCCCACCGCCGAACTCCTCAACCTTAGCTATTGAAGTTACTAGCAACAGGGAAGTCGCTGAAGGGTGCCTGCGAAGTAGAAGCCATACGCGGAAATACATGTGGCGATTGATGCGAGGCCAATACCGAACCGATGCAGAGCGCGGGAAGTCCGTCCTTCCAACGTCAGGCTTGCCGCGTGAGCCGCTGCCCCGAGCACCACGAAGCCGTATCCAAAGGTGGTGAAGAGGGTGGTCCCATTGAAAATCCAGTTCAGCACGTTTGAACTCGGAACAAATATTCCGGGGTAGGTTCTAGCTCCGAAACGCAGGGCGAGAAGAAGGGTGAGCGCGTAGAGCGCAATGAAGGCCAGTTGAGCCATCCACCGCGTTTCGTTTACCCGCCTTCGGATGAGAGCGAGGTAGAAAGCCAAAGTGACGACTGCGCTCGCCAAAAGCCCCGCCAAACTGATCACGCCTGCATCCCCCCGCCCAGCGTGTGATCCGTAAGCAAAATGACTGGTTGCCCGCAGCCGTCGCAGACCGGGTCGTCGAGGAAGACGATGCGGCTCCACGCCTCGGCGGAGAAGCCGCTTGCCAAGGGGCGCGGGCCGCCCTCCTCGTCCAGGGCGTGGGGCGGGAAGATCAGGTCGAGCAGGCCGCGGCCGACCGCGCGCAGGCCAGGCCCTGGCTTCCAGCCGCCGAAGACGCCATCTTGCAGGCTCATGTCCTCCGCCCCGCCCCTGATCTTCGATCGCGCCCTGCTGCGCGCCCGCCTCGACCGCGCCGCCCCCGGCTATCCCGAGGCCGACTTCCTGAAGCGTCGCGCCGCCGAGGACGCCGTCGCCCGGCTGGAAGCGATCATGCGCGACTTCCCGCTGGCCGTCGACCTGGGCGCGCGGACCGGCGCGTTCCGCGAGGCCCTGGCGCAGAGCGACGCGGCGAGCCGGGTGGGCCTGCTGGTCGAAGCGGACCTCTCGCAGCGGATGCTGGCCGGCCGGGGCGGGTCGCGGATCGTGATCGACGAGGAGCGCCTGCCCTTCGCCTTCGGCAAGCTGGACCTCGTGGTCTCGACGCTCGCCCTGCATTGGACCAACGACGTGGTGGGCGCCCTGATCCAGATCCGCCGGGCGCTGAAGCCGGACGGGCTGTTCATCGGCTCGCTGTTCGGCGGGGCGACCCTGACGGAGCTGCGGCATTCGCTGGTCGAGGCGGAGATCGAGATCTATGGCGGGGCCGGCCAGCGGGTCTCGCCGTTCGCCGACGCCTATGACGCCGCGGGCCTGCTGCAGCGGTCGGGGTTCGCCCTGCCGGTGGCCGACGTCGACCGGGTGACAGTGCGCTACGCCCACCCCCTGAAGCTGATGGCCGACCTGCGGGCGATGGGGGAAACCAGCGTCCTGGCCGAGCGCCACCCGAAGCCCCTGACCCGCCAGCTCCTGGGCCGCGCGTTCGAGATCTATCAGGCCAAGTTCGCCGAGCCGGACGGCCGAATTCCGGCGACGTTCGAGATCCTGACCCTGACCGGCTGGACCCCGGCTGAGAACCAGCAGAAACCTCTGCGGCCCGGCTCGGCCAAGATGCGACTGGCCGACGCCCTGGGGGTCACCGAGCAGCCCCTGCCCCGCGACGAGACCTAGATATTGTAGGCGATCAGGTGGGGTATGAAGGTAATATGATACCTTATACCGCCGCGTCGGCCTGGAGCGCCATCGGTCGGCGAAGGCTGCGGTTCACGAACCCGACCCCCTTGGACCAGACGGTCCAGAAGGCGACCCCGAGGCCCAAAGCGATCACTGTGGTGACGACCGGCTGACGGACCAGACCCACCGCCTCGAAGACGTCGCGAAGCACCATGTGGCTCAGATAAATCCACAGCGAGGCGCCGGCGAGCGCGAACACCACCGGGGCCGCGAAGCGCGGCGCGCGAACCCTGGGAAGGGCGAGAAGTAGGGCGGAGGCGCCGAAGACGAACAAGCCCGGACCATTGCCGTAGAAGTAGGCGGTGGCGAGGCCGTACAGCAGGACCACGGGCGCGAGCGCCCACCGCTCCCGCCGGGACTCGACGCCCGCGACCACGGCGCCGAGCAGCAGAGTCGCCAGGTGGGTGGTGGGCAGGAAGTTCACGACTGTGAAGCCG
>CAMFIW010000132.1 GCA_945952355.1 uncultured Phenylobacterium sp.
CGAAGAGCCGCCCCGCCGCGTCGGCGGCGATGCCTTCGCCGTTGCGAATGCCGGTCGCGAACCGTTCCTTGGGCGAGAACACCTGCCCCAGCTTGTCGGCGTCGTAGCGCCAGATGCCCGCCCGGGTCTCCAGCTCCACGCAGGGATCGGCCCCCGGTACGCCGGCGATCCGGTTCTTCGGCTGGCAGCTGTTGGTGGCCGAAGCCACGTCCACGTACATCGCGCCCTTGGCGTCGATGAAGAAGGGATGCATCGGATGGTCGCCGGTCAGCGGCAGGCCCGAGACGATGGTCTCCGCCTTGCCGGTCGGCGCGATCCCGCCAACCTTCGGCAGGGCGTAGCGCACGATGCGGTCGTTCACCTCGGCATAGACGAAGCCCTTGCGCACGAAGATGCCGGTGCCGCCCTTCGAGCCCTCGGCCCCGGTCTCGCCGAACCGGGTGGTGACGTCTGCCTTGCCGTCGCCGTCCCTGTCCTGCAACGCGATAAGCCAGCCGCCGTCCGGAGCCGCGCCGCGCCCGGCCATGCTGTTGACGTAGACCACGCCGTTCGGCGCGACCGACAGGTGTCGCACCCGGCCCAGATTGTCGGCGAACACCGTGGCGCAGAAGCCGGGCGGCAGGCTGATCCCGCCGTTGTCGCCCTCGCAGCCCGCGGCCTTGGCCGCCGCCGCGGGCGCCTTGGCCGGCCGGGTCGCCGCGTTGCAGCCCACCGCCAGCAGGGCGGCCAGCGCCACGCCCGACACGCCCAGTCCCAAAGCCCGCTTCATCCGAACGCTCCTGCCCATCCGGCGCGCTCGCGGCGCCGCGCGCCCTAGTAACGCGCAAGCGCGGCCGCGGGCTAGATGGGACGCATGGTCCGGCAGTCCTAGATCTGGAGACGAAATCGTCGACTGTTCCCCGAATTGCGGCAATGAACGCGCCGCCTGCTCCAAGCCTAAGGGCAAGCCCTTGCCGCAAACCCACGACAGCCGCACGAACCCGGTGTAGGGAGAGGGGCCTCCGGAGTCCCCCATGCCGTCGACCGCCCCGAAGACCGCGCCCGCTCTTTCGACGCCTGAGGCGATCGCCCAGCTCGACGATCGCCTGCGCTGGCTCTCCACCTGGACGATCCATAACGCCAACCATCTGCGGAACAGCCGCGACGGCCTGAAGGTCGGCGGCCACCAGGCCTCCTGCGCCTCGATGACCACCCTCCTGGCGGCGCTCTATTTCCACGCCCTGCGCCCCGGCGACCGGGTGGCGGTCAAGCCGCACGCCAGCCCCGTCTACCACGCCATCCAGTACCTGCTCGGCCGCCAGTCCCGCGAGCAGCTCGAGCAGTTCCGCGCCTTCGGCGGCGCCCAGTCCTATCCCTCACGGACCAAGGACAAGGACGATGTCGACTTCTCCACCGGCTCGGTGGGCCTCGGCGTCGCGGTCACCGCGTTCGAGGCCCTCACCCAGGACTACCTCGCGGCCCACGGCTGGCTCGATCCGGCCCGCGCGGGCCGCATGGTCGCCACCCTTGGCGACGCCGAGCTCGACGAGGGCAACATCTACGAGGCCCTGATCGAGGCCTACAAGCATGACATCCGGAATGTCTGGTGGATCGTCGACTACAACCGCCAGAGCCTCGACGCGACCACCGCCGACCGCATGTTCGACCGGTTCGACGACATCTTCGAAACCGCCGGCTGGCGGGTGGTCACCCTGAAGTACGGCAAGGCCCTGGAGGCCGCCTTCGCCCGCCCCGGCGGCGGCGCCTTGCGCGACTGGATCGACGCCTGCCCCAACGCCGACTACGCCGCGCTCACCTATCAGGGCGGGGCCGCCTGGCGCGCCCGCCTCGTCAAGGACATCGGCGAGCGCCCGCAGGTCGCCGACCTCCTCGCCACCTACGACGACGAGGCCCTGCATCGGCTGATGATCGGCCTTGGCGGCCATTGCCCGCAGACCCTGCTGGAGGCCTTCGACGCGGCGTCCGGCGATGATCTGCCGACCCTGTTCATCGCCTACACCATCAAGGGCTACGGCCTGCCGCTCCAGGGCCACAAGGACAACCACGCCGGCCTGATGACGCCCACCCAGGTCGAGACCCTGCGCAGCCAGCTCGCCATCGCGCCGGGCGAGGAGTGGTCGCCCTTCGCCGGCCTCGACGCCGCCGCCGCCGAGCGCCTGGCCGCCTTCATCGCGACGAGCCCCTTCGGCGGCGCCAAGTCCCGCCGCTACGAGGCCGAGGCCATCCCGGTCCCGTCGCGCGCGGCCTTCCCGGCCCCGGACGGCGCCGAGCAGGCGACCCAGACCGCCTTCGGCCGCATCCTGCTCGACCTGGCCAAGGATCCAGGCCCGCTCGGCCGGCGCATCGTCACCACCAGCCCGGACGTCACCGTCTCCACCAATCTCGGCGGCTTCGTGAACCAGGTGGGCCTGTTCCGCCGCCAGGCCATGGCCGACGTATTCCGCGACGCCAAGATCCCCTCGGCCCAGAAGTGGGCCGGCGGCGGCGCGGGCCAGCACATCGAGCTCGGCATCGCCGAGCACAACCTGTTCCTCAACCTCGCCGCCCTGGGCCTCGCCGCGCCCCTGTTCGGCGAGCGCCTGATCCCGATCGGCACGGTCTACGACCCGTTCATCAGCCGCGGCCTCGATGCCCTGAACTACGCCTGCTACCAGGACGCCCGCTTCATGCTGGTCGCCACCCCGTCGGGCCTGACCCTTGGGCCGGAGGGCGGCGCCCACCAGTCGATCTACACGCCGCTGATCGGCATGGGCCAGCCGGGCCTCACCTATTTCGAGCCCGCCTTCGCCGACGAGCTCTCCGAGATCATGCGCTGGTCGTTCGAGCACATGCAGGCCCCCGACGGCGGCTCGGTCTATCTGCGCCTCACCACCCGCGCGATCCGCCAGCCCGAGCGCACCAGCGACGACTGGCGCGACGCGGCGCTGAAGGGCGCCTACTGGTTGCGTCCGCCGGCCCCGGGCGCGGAGGCCGCCCTGGTCTTCTGTGGCGCCGTCGCGCCCGAGGTCCTGGCCGCCGCCGACACCTTGGCCGAAGACCTGCCGGGCCTCGGCGTTCTCAATGTCGTCTCGCCGGGCCTGCTCCACCGCGACTGGCTCGCCGCCCGCCGCGCCCGTTGGACGGGGCAGGGCGCCCGCGCCCCCAGCCACGCCGAGCAGCTCCTGTCCCAGCTCGCCCCCACCGCCGGCCTCGTCACCATCATCGACGGCGCGCCGGCTACGCTCTCCTGGCTCGGCGGCGTGCTGGGCCACCGTGTCAGCCCGCTGGGCCTGGACCGCTTCGGCCAGGTCGGCGACCTGCCGGACCTCTATCGCGAATACCGCCTGGACGAGGACGCCATCCTCGACGCCGCCGCCGACATTTTCCTCGCCTAGCCAGCCCCTGGCCGCTCCGCGCAGAAAACGCTTCAGTGACCTAGCGGCACGCGCCTAGCCGGTGAACGACACACGCGCCCTGTCCGCGGCTTGAGGCGTCAGATCTCCTCCGCGGACCACCCGTCGGCGCGGCCAAGGGAGAGGCTCGACATGACCTATGACATCGTGATCCGCGGCGGCAGCATCGTCGACGGCGCCGGCTCGGACGCCATCCGCGCCGACCTCGCCGTCCGCGACGGCCTCATCGCCGCCATCGGCGACATCCCCGAGCGCGGCGCGGAAGAGATCGACGCCACCGGCTGCCTGGTCACCCCCGGCTTCATCGACCTGCACACCCACCTCGACGCCCAGATCGGCTGGGACCCGGACCTGACGCCGGTGAGCTGGCACGGCGTCACCACCGCGCTGATGGGCAATTGCGGCGTCACCTTCGCCCCCTGCAAGCCCGCCGACCGGCCCTTCCTCGCCGCCATGATGGAGACGGTGGAAGACATACCGCGCCAGGCCATCCTCACCGGCCTGCCCTGGTCCTGGGAGGACTTCGGCGGTTATCTCGATGCGCTCGACGGGCTCAAGCCCGGCATCAACGTCGCCGGCCTGGTCGGCCACAGCGCCGTGCGCTGGTACGTCATGGGCGAGCGGTCGTTCGAGGAGGCCGCCACCCCAGACGAGCTCGCCCAGATGGCCCGCATCGTCGGTGAGGCGCTCGATCGCGGCGCCCTCGGCTTCTCGGTCAACCGCCTGGTCCTGCACAAGGCGCCCGACGGCCGCGCCATCCCCGGCACCTACGCCCCGGTGGAGGAGCTGATCGAGATCGCCCGCGCCGTCTCCGCCCGCGACGGCATCATGCAGTTCGTCGGCGCCAGCCACGAGGAGATGCGCCGCATCGCCGACGAGACCGGCGCGCGCATCCTCTTCAGCCTGGGCACGGGGGTCGAGCCGGGCGCCGGCGCCCGCACCTCTGCGGCCCTGGACGAGCTCTGTGCCGGCCGCGACGTGACCGCCATCGCCCAGACCCGCGGCACCGGCTTCATGTTCGGCCTGCAGGGCGGCCTGCCGTTCAGCGGCGACACCTGGCGGCGGCTGCGCCGCGTGTCCTTCGAGGAGCGCCTGGCCGCGATCCGCGACCCGGAGACCGCCAAGGTCCTCATTGAGGAGGGGAGCCAGAAGCTGCGGTTCGACCTCGCCGACGTCTACTATCTCGGCGACGGCGAGACGCCGGACTACACCCAGACCACCACCTCCAGCGTCGCCGCCCTGGTCGCCGCCACCGGCGAGACCTTCGTCGAGCTCTTCCTGCGCCTCTCGCGTGAGACCGGCGGCAAGGCGCTGTTCAGCCAGCGCATGTTCGCCCGCAACCTGACCGAGGTCGCCGACCTGCTGGCCAATCCCAAGGTCTATCCCGGCCTCGGCGACGCCGGAGCCCACGTCTCCCAGGTGATGGACGCCGACTGGGGCACCTTCCTGCTGTCCCACTGGGTGCGCGGCCAGGGCCTCTATCCGCTGGGCGAGGCCATCCACCGCATGACCGGCGGCCCCGCCCGCGTCATGGGCCTGACCGATCGCGGCGAGCTGAAGCCCGGCAAGCGCGCCGACATCAACGTCATCGACTATGCCCGCCTCGGCACCCTGCGCCCGGAGATCCTGCACGACTTCCCGCAGGGCGCGCCGCGCTTCTCCCTGCGCGCCCGCGGCTACCGCGCCACCATCGTCAACGGCCAGGTCAATATCCGCGACGACCAGCTCACCGGGGCCCGCGCCGGCCAGGTCCTGCGGGCCGGAGAAAAGGTCGCGGCCCACGCCTAGGGGCCGGCCGCGATCCGGGTGAGCGGCGCCATCCCCCACCCGCTCATCCAGGCCTGGACGGAGAGCTGACAACTATCCGCTCATCCCAATATCCGCTCATCCCGGCGAACGCCGGGACCCAGATCCTATGGCTGGGCGGTCCGTGATCCGTCCCCCTTTGAACGCAGAGATCGCGGAGGCCACGGCCTCTCTGCGTCCTCCGCGAACCTCCGCGATCTCTGCGTTCAAAGGCCACCAGCTCAGCGCCATATGATCTGGATCCCGGCAGTAGTTTACCCTCGGGCCGACCTTCGGTCGGACCCGGGGGGGACGAGCGGGAATGTAAGGCCCCAGACCTATTCCGCCTGCACCACCAGCACAGCCTTCCCCACCCCCTGGCCGGTCAACGCGAACTCCAGCGCCTCGACGAATTCTCCCAGCCCGAACACCCGCCCGACCGGAGGCGTCAGCCGCCCCTCGCCGACCCAGCCCAGCAGCCGCGCCATATGCCCCGCCGCCCGCTCGGCCTCGAAGATCATGAACTGCCGCACGTCGACCCCCACCAGCGCCGCTCCCTTCATCAGGGTCAGGTTGGCGGGCAGGGCGGGGATCGGCCCGCCCACGAAGCCCAGCACCAGGTGCCGCCCGCGCCACGACAGCGAGCGGAACGCCGGCTCGAACAGCGGCCCGCAGACGGGGTCGAACACCACGTCCGGCCCGCGCCCGCCACAGGCCTCTTTCAGCCGCTCGCGCCAGCCCTCCGGCGCGGTGTCCAGCACCGCCGCGGCCCCCGCCGCCTGCGCCGCCGCCCGCTTCTCCTCGGTCGAACAGGCCGCCACCACCCGCGCGCCCAACAGGCCCGCGACCTGCAGCCCGGCCAGCCCCAGCCCGCCGGCCGCGCCCAGCACCAGAACCTGCTCGCCGGCCGCCACCCGGGCCCGGTCCTCCAGCGCATGCAGGGCGGTCAGATAGTTCACGCGGAAGGTCGCCGCCTGCGCCAGCGTCATGTTGTCGGGCACGCGCGTCACCCCCGCCGCCGGCGCGATCGCCAGCTCGGCGAACCCGCCGCGTACGCTGGCCATCACCCGCGCTCCGACCGCCAGCCCCTCGACCCCAGCCCCCACCGCCTCGACCCAGCCCCCGACCTCCTGGCCGGGCGTATGCGGCAGCGGCGGCTTCACCTGATACCGCCCCAGCGACACCAGCGCGTCGACATAGCCCACCCCGCAAGCCGACACCCGAACCAGCACCTCGCCCGGCCCCGGCGTCGGCGCCGCCCCCTCCACCAACCGATAGGCGTCCACCGCCTCGAGCGTTTCAGCTTGGACGAATTTCATGGGGCGGGACTCGGCGTGTGGTGGCGGGGAGGGGACTGGATGCGGCAGGCGCCGTGGGGGTGGTCAAGAGGGCGCGCGTCTTTGCCTGTCCGCCTCCACTAGCTCCCTCGGGCCAGTCAGCAACCTGCTAACCTTGATCGCAGTACAGGTCGAAAAAGGGCGCGATCATGGGCGCGGCGAGGGATTTGCTTTGGAGTAGGGGCTGCCAGCCTTGGACTCAACGGAGCTGCTAGAGTGGCCTGCCATTGGTGCGGCGATTCCTGATGGGCATCTAAGGGCCTCCATCGAGGTTGTTGGCTGGTACCGGAGAGACGGAGTCTAGGGCCATTGTGCAAGGCCACGTCCCCCAAATGAACCTGCCAAACGGTCAAACTAGACCTTGGAACGCCATGAGCGCTTCGTTGACGAGGCCCATCACGTCCTCTTCCAGTACGCCGCAACGCGCTTTTATGTTTTCCCGGCGGATCGTTACGATCTTATCGACGGCGACGGTCGAGTCCTCCATCAGGCCGTTGGCTTCAGTTGGGGTGATTGGAATCCGAAAGAAGACGTCTCTCTGGGCGTCGTCCGCTCCGTAGATCAGGCAGAACTGCAGCGTAGCATGTGCATCTAGCGCCTCGGCCTGGATCAGAACGGCCGGCCGCGGTTTGCCAGCCAAATGCCCTTTTTCGGCCACCACCCAAATTGCCCCCCTTGCATAGGTCACGGATCAAGGC
>CAMFIW010000133.1 GCA_945952355.1 uncultured Phenylobacterium sp.
TAGTTCATTCGCGCGTCGCTCATCTTGATCATCTCCTCCTCCAACACGACCTGGTTGCCGTCGAGCGTGGTTTCGGAGTCGGGGCTCTTCTTGGCCCTGAACTTGGCGCCCGGCACGGCCGCCGCGCCCTGGGACTTGTTCGAGGCCAACGCCATGTGCCCTGGCTGGGTTTGGGTCATGGCCCCGCCGCCGGTCGCGAGCTGGTGCTGCTGAACGCGGGCGTCGAAGTTGAACGGCGTCAGGTCCGTCGGTCGGTAGCCTGGCGTCTCGGCGTTCGCCACGTTCTGGGCGATCACCCTCTGGCGCTCGGACAGGTAACCGAGCTGGCCGCGCAACATCTGGAACAGCGGGATGTCGGTGATATCCATGGTCCAACATGGTGAATAAACAGGGTTAATCGGTCCTTAAGACCCGCCGGCGCATAGGCGTGAGCGGCTGGCGCCTTCCGGCCGGCCGCCGCCCAAGTCCACGACACCGCGATGCCGCTTTCCGATTTCGCCCGCGCCGTCTTCGCACTGGTCCTCACGCTTGGTCTGATCGGGCTGGCCGCCGCGGCGGTGCGCCGCTTCGGGCCCGATGCGATCGGCCGCCTCGTGCCCATGCGAAAGGACCGGCGCCTGGCCGTCGTCGAGACCCTGGTTCTCGACCCCGCGCGCCGGCTGGTGCTGGTCTCCTGCGACGGCGAAGAACAACTCCTCCTGCTGGGCGAAGGCCAGGTCGTGCCCAAGGTCGCCGCCGCCAAGGTCCCGTCCTCCGATGCGTAAGCTCTTTCACGTCCTGACTGGCGGCCTGTTCGAGACCCTGACGCCGGCCGACCTGCGCAAGGCCGCGGGCCTGGCCCTGCTGGCCACGGTGGCCGGCCTGATCTTCCCTGCCCATGCCCTGGCGCAGGCCGTGAACATCAACCTGGGCACCGGCGCCGGCCTGACCGAGCGGGTCGTTCAGTTGGTCGGCCTGTTGACCGTGCTGTCACTGGCGCCGTCCATCGTCATCATGACCACCTCGTTCGTGCGCATCGTGGTGGTGCTGTCCCTGCTGCGCACCGCGCTCGGACTGCAGCAGAGCCCGCCCAATGCGGTGATCATCAGCCTGTCGCTGTTCCTGACCGCGATCGTGATGGGGCCGACCTTCCAGAAGTCCTATGACGAGGGGGTCAAGCCGCTGCTCGACCAGCAGATGGAGCTGCCGGCCGCCTTCGACGCCGCTGGCGGCCCGGTGAAGCAGTTCATGCTCAGTCAGGTCGACCGCGACGACCTCGCCCTGTTCGTGCGCCTGTCGAAGATCCAGCGCCCCCCGACTCTGCAGGAGCTGCCTCTGCGGGTCGTCACCCCCGCCTTCATGATCTCGGAGCTCAAGCGCGCGTTCGAGATCGGCTTCCTGCTCTTCGTGCCCTTCCTGGTCATCGACTTGGTCGTCGCCAGCGTGCTGATGAGCATGGGCATGATGATGCTCCCACCGGTGGTGGTTTCCTTGCCCTTCAAGCTGATCTTCTTCGTCCTGGTGGACGGCTGGCGGCTCGTGGCGGGCAGCCTGGTGGAGAGCTTCCACCAGAGGTGAAGCGTCTGGCCCTCCCGCGCCATCCCGGAATCACGAAGCTTTCTCCGGGACCCAGATGCGTAGGGCTATCCGGAAGGAACTGCGTACGGGCGCCGGTCCTCGCCTGTGGCGAAACCGGGAAGACACCTTGAGCTACCCCTTCTTCGCGGCCTTGGCGGGCGCTGGCGGAGCGGCCTGGGCCTGCTTCTGCGCCGGCTTCTGCGGCGCTGGCGGAGCGGCGGGCTGGGCGGCCTGGCGGGTAGGGCCGACCGGGGCGGGCTTCTGCTTGAAGCGCACCTTCATCTTGTCGACCCAGCCGGCGAAGGCTTCGTTGTCGGCGGTGACACGCCCGAAGTCGGCGACGCTGAGCGCGCCCTCCTGAACGCCGGACAGGGCGACGCGCAGGGCGTCGGGATTGTGCGCCTGGTCTTCGAAGCTGCCATAGCGCTGACGGAGGCGAGCGAGCGAACCGTCATCGCCGGCAAGGCTGTAGGCGACGCCCGCGCGGAGCAGCTTGCCCTCGTCCTCAGCGTTGAGCGCGCCGGCCTGCTTGTAGCGATCGCCTAGGCTCTTCTCGAACAAGGCGCCGGCCAGAGGCCAGTTCTTCTGCTTCCAGACAACCTCGGTGCGCAGGTCCTGGCCATCACGCGAGGTGTCGCGTTCGATCAGCTCCAGGGCCGCGTCGAGGCGGCCGAGGTTCATCAGCGCCCTTCCCTCGACGAGGCGGCGCTCGGCGTTCAGCGAGGCCGGCAGGATGGTCGTGCGCGAGCCATTGATCGCGTCCAGCGCCTGCTCGGGTTTTCGATCCATCAGGTAGATTACGGCGAGGTCCGTGGCGACCTGGGCGCGGGGCACGCCGTCGAGGCGGTTGTCGGCCTGGTATTTCAGCAGGTCCGCCGCCTGGTCCAGGAGGTCGACGTCGATAAGCCGGCGCACCAGCTTGCGGACCATCAGGTCGCCGTCGGCGCCCAGCGGAGTCAGTTCCTTGAAATCGTAGAACAGGGCGAGCGCCTGGACCGGCTCCAGACCGTCCGCGGCGCCGTCGAGGAACAACGAGCGGAACGCCGCGCCGAGATCTGCCTGAAGCTGCAGGGCCTCGGGCAGGTCGGGCAGGCGTTGGCCGGCCGAGCGCAAAGCTTCCAGCGCCTCGCGATAGCGGCCCTGGCTAAGATAGAGTTGGCCAAGCGCGCGGATGGTCTCCAGCTCGGTGGCGTCTCCACGCCAGCGGTATCGCAGGCCGTCGAACACCCCGGCCGCCTCGATCGGCGTGATCTTGCCCAGTTGCAGGCGGATCTGGGTGGCGCGCAGGGTGGCGGGCGCCGACAAGGATTCGGCCGGAGCGCCGGCGATGGCGGCGTAGATGCGCAGCGCGCGGTCAGGATAGCCGCGGGCCTCCACCACCTTCGCCTCAACCAGGCGCGTCGCGAGCTCTTCCAGCGGCTCGGTCTTGTCCATCAGGGCGAGCTTGACCGAGCGGTCGGCGCCTTCCAGATCGCCAAGCGCCAGCGCCGCCTGGGCGTCGGAACGGGCGAAGCGGGCTTTCCAGACCGGCGAGAACTGATTGAAGGCCTCGGCGCCGGCCGCGAACTGGGCGCGCGCCTCGCCCCACTGGGCGAGTTGGGCCGCGATATAGGAGCGCCATAGCGCGGCGGAGGGGTCGTCCGACAGGATCGGCGCGGAGAAGTCGGCCTGCGCTTCCTTGTAGCGGCGCGCCATGACCCGGGCGATGCCGCGCAGGCCGCGGAACTCCGGGTCTTCCACGACCTGGGGACTCGCCCGCGCGGTGTCGTTCAGGACGCCGATAGCCTCGAAGGAAAGTTGCGACCCGACCAGGAAACGCGCCAGGGCCATGCGGGCGGCGGTCGGCGCGTTCTTGCCCTGTCCGCCTTCCTGCTGGGCCGCGTCGAGCAGGCTGTCATAGCGCTTGAGGAAGCCGCCGTGGCCGGTCTTGGGCCAGTTCTCTTCGTCGATGAGCGCCGGCATGATCGCAGGCTGCGGAGAACCGAGTTGGGCCTCCTCCCGCTCCACCCCGGCTGAGGCGGGCGACAGGGTAAGGCCCGCGGGACGCCCGATATGCACCAGATCGCCTTCGTGGCTGACCGCTAGGTCGTCCACATAGGACTCCATGGCCAGGCCCTGGGCCGAGGGCAGCACGGCCATCTGGACGTATTCGCGTCGGGTCGGAACCCCCTTGGCGGGCGATAGGGCGGTCACCACCGAGACCATGTCGCCGACGAAGGGATCGGCAACCTTGACCGCACGCGTGGCGCCCGAGACCGCGGCCTTAAGCGCCGCCGGACCGCCGACGTCGTCGCGGAAGATCTGGATCAGCGCGCCCTGTCCCTGGGCCCCAGGCCCCAAGGTGACGGTCCACAATCCGCCCTGGCTGGTCGCGAAGAACGGGGTGCCCGTCGGGGAAGCGATGCGCACCGCCGAATAGTCCGAGCCCTTGAACGCCTGCATGGTCGAGAACTGGCGCAGGCCCCGCGGAGCTTTCGACACGTCCAGCACGGCCGGCGCGTCGAACACCACCCAGATCGCGCCACCCCGGCGGAAGACCGCGGCGCCGTTGGGGTTGGCCCAGGGAAAGGTCAGCACGACCTGGCCGTTGACCAGCTTCGCGTCCATGTGGACGACGCCGCCGGCCGGCACTGGATTGGGACGCGGCGGGTCCGGCTCGGTGGGGGGCGCGCCGACGGCGTCCGTCTGAGCGACGGTCGCGGCGGCCGCGGGAGCCGGCTTCTCGAACAGGTTGATATAGGTCGCGCCGTCGGCGCTTCCGACCTTCGCGTCGGCGTCGTCGGCCAGGACCAGAACGAGTTCCAGGGCGCCCTTGACGTGCCGGGCCTCGGCGGATTTCAGCCACCGCGGGGGGCTGATCCGCAGGATTGAGATATCGGGATCGGCGTCCCGGCTGAAGCGCAGGGTGAGCACCTGGCCTTCGCGGCGGACGGTGGAGCTCGCTCCGCCCGCCCAATGCAACTCGATGCGGGTGAAGTCGCGGGCCTGGCCGACATGCACGTCCAGCGCGCCGCGCGGCGCGGAGCGCGGAGCGGGCGCCGCGAACCCAACGGGCGCGGCGGTCGCGGCAATGCAGATCGCCGCGACGCTGGAGTGGAGGGCCCGCTTGAGGCGCATGCGCCTAGCCGGACTTGCCCGCGGGCGCGGCGGCCGGGGCGGCGGGCGACGAGGACGGCGCGGCGTTCGCGGCCTTGGCGGGGGCTGTCGACGCAGGCGTCGCCGTTTCGGCGGCCGGCTTGGCGTCCGCCGTCTTGCTGGCGGCCTTCGGCGCGGCCTTCTTGGCGGCCGACTTCTTGGCGGGCGCCTTCTTTGGCGGAGTCTTGGTGGGCGCCTTTGCGGTCGGATCGGGCTCGGCCGTCGGATCGACCGAGGGCGGCGCGGCGGGCGGAGCCGCGCTGGCCACCTTGGACGGCGCAGTGGCCGAGGCGGGCGTGCCAGCCTTGTCCGCGCTCGCCGCAGCGGCGCGAGCGTTGGCGAAGCGGCGGGCCAGAGCCTCGGTCAGGCGCTTGGCCTCCGCCGGCGGCATCTGAGCGATGATCGCCGACAGCGCGCGCTCCTTCATCTTGGCGGCGATCGGCAAACGTACGGAGTCGTCGAGCAACACCATGCGGGGCGCGGCGTCCTTGGCTTTCATCGCCTCGAACACCTTGACCATGCGGTCGGTCTCGGCGGCCTCCTTTGCGTCGGCCTGGCCCATCAGACCCTGGATGTCGGACTTCAGGCCATTCAGCGCCTTCACCTTGGCGTCGAGCTTGGCCTCGGCGGCGGCCATCAGGGCAAGCTGGGTGTTGAGGTCGTTCTCGCGCTGGTCGAGCTGGCCTCTGCGGGCGCCGAGGCTCTGCAGCACCTGGAGCTCGGCGGGCGAAAGCCCGGCTTCCTTGGCGAGTTCGGCGGCGGTCGGAGCGCAGACGGCGGCGGGCTTGGCGGCCGGGGGCAGGCGCGCGGCCGCGTCCGTGGCGGAGTCGGTGGCCGCCGGGGCGGCCTCGCCGTCCGTCGCCGCCTTGGACCCACCGGACCCCTTGCCCTTGATCGGCTTGGCGGCCTCCTCCGCGAAGGCCTTGGCCCCCGAAACCAGATCCGGAAGGGCGCGGGCCCCAGACATGGCGTTGACCGCGAGCACGCCCGCGGCCGCGACTCCCACCAGGGGGAGGATGCGCGGAATGTTCTTCATCGACGGCCTCCGGCGGCCGTGCGCAGAAGCGGACGGGCCTCAAATTCGTCGTCCTGGCCGAACAGCTCGTCTTCGAAGCGCGGCCTTTGGCGCGCGGCCGGAGCTTCGCGGCGGGTGAAGCGATCGGTCTCTTGCCGGGGGCGGGGCTCCCGGGCCGCGCTTAGCAGCGAGCCCAGGCGGTGGGTGACCCGCTCGACATCGGCGTCCAGCTCCAGCTCCTCGCGAAGCGCCCGAGGCCTGGCGGCGGTCGCAGCGGGCGCGGCGGGACGGTCCAGGGTGACGCGGTCGAGTTTGGCGACCAGGGCCCGGGCCTTCTCAATCCGGTCGGCCAGGGCGTCGGTCGCTTCGTCGGTGGCGGCGCGCAGATCGGCTAGGCCCTGCTCGGCCCGGGCGGCGGCGGCGTCCAGCTCGGCCACGGCCTTGGCGAAGCCTTCGTGGCTGTCGCGCAGGGCCTTCAACCGGACGTTCAGGCGATAGCCCATCCAGAGGGCGGCCATCAGCAGGCCGGCGAGGAGAAGGTTCAGGCTGATGCCGATGATGCTCATTTCATCCTCTGCACGGCTTGGCGGGCCTTGGGCGACAGCGGCGCCTCGACCCGGACGGCGATGTGGTGGTTGCGGCGGCCCATGCGGCCATAGGTCAGTGGGATGTTGCCGGCCCGCAGCTCGATCAGGCTGTCCGGCGTAGCGTTCAGCATCAGCGTCTCGCCGACCTGGAGCTCCAGCACCTGCTTGAGGCTGATCTGCTGCTCGTCCAGCACCGCGCGGACGTCCATCTGCGTGGTCCAGAGCTCCGCCGCGAGGTGGCCCTCCCAGATGTTGTCGCGGCCGAACTTCTCGCCCATGAACTGCTGCAGCAGCATCTTCCGGATGGGCTCGAGGGTCGCGTAGGGCAGCAGGAGCTCGATGCGCCCGCCACGGTCTTCCATGTCGATTCGCAGCTTCACCAGGATGGCGGCGTTGGCCGGCCGGGCGATCGCGGCGAAGCGTGGATTGGTCTCCAGTCGGTCGAGCGTGAAGGTCACCGGCGTCAGCGGCGCGAAGGCCTCCTTGGCGTCGGCCAGGACGACCTCGACCATGCGCTGGACCAGCACGCGTTCGATGGTGGTGTAGGGACGGCCCTCGATGCGCATGGCCGCCGTGCCGCGACGGCCGCCCAGCAGCACGTCGACGATCGAGTAGATCAGGTTCGAATCGACCGTCAGCAGGCCGTAGTTCTCGAGCTGCTCGGCCTTGAAGACGCTCAGGATGGCCGGCAGCGGGATCGAGTTCAGATAGTCGCCGAAGCGGATCGACGAGATGTTGTCGAGACTGACCTCGACGTTGTCGGAGGTGAAGTTCCGCAGGGACGTCGTCATGTATCGCACCAAGCGGTCGAAGACGATTTCCAGCATCGGCAGGCGCTCGTACGAAACGAGCGCCGAGTTGATGATCGCACGGATGCCCGACCGCTCGGCGGCCTCCTCGTCGGACAGGTCGAAGC
>CAMFIW010000134.1 GCA_945952355.1 uncultured Phenylobacterium sp.
CCGCTGCACGGACGCGAAGTGGAGGTCGGGATGGCCGGCGAACGCCGCCTGGGTGCCATTGCCGTGGTGCACGTCGAAGTCCACAACCGCGACCCGCTTCAAACCCGAAGCCTGAGCGACCCGCGCCGCGACGGCCACGTTTGAGAAGATGCAGAACCCCATAGGCTTGTGGGGCTCGGAGTGATGGCCAGGCGGCCGCACCGCGCAGAAGGCGCGGCCAATGTCGCCGGTCGCCACGTCGCGCACCGATTGAACCACCGCGCCGGCCGCCCGGCGCGCGGCGTTCAGACTGCCCGGCGACATGAAGGTGTCGGGGTCGAGCATCAGCACCCCATCGCGTGGCGCGGCCTCGAAGATCACGTCCACATAGGCCGGTTGATGCACGCGCGCGAGGTCGGCGGTCTCCACCAGGGGCGCGTCGCGGGGCTCCAGGCTGAGGTCCGACGCATCGCGCAGGGCGCCGACCACGGCCGCGAGCCGCTCCGGCCGCTCCACATGGCGCTCGCCGGGACGGTGGTCGAACATGTCGGCATGGGTGTACAGCGCGACGCTCATCGTTCTGATCCTAACCGGAATCTCCTGGAAGCGAATGTCCGACCTTTCGATCCGCCGCGCCGGCCCCGACGACGCCGAGGCCCTGTCCGACATCGGGCGGGCAACCTTCATCGAAACCTTCGGCCACCTTTATCCGTCCCAGGATCTGGAGGCCTTTCTGCCCGCCGCCTACGGGCTGGAGCGCACGCGGGCCGACCTGGCGCATCTGCGGAAAGCCTCTTGGCTCGTGGAGACGCAAACGGGTGGCGTGGTGGGCTATGCGAGCGCCGGCGTCTGTGACCTCCCTCACCCGGAGGTCGGCCCCAATGCCTTCGAGCTCAAGCGCTTCTACCTGAAGAAGGCCCTGCAGAACGGAGGCGTCGGCGGCCGGCTCTGGAACGAGGTTCTCGACTGGATGATGCGGCAGAACCCGGACGATCTGTGGATCGGCGTGTGGTCCGAGAACCATGGCGCCCAGCGCTTCTATGCGCGTCATGGATTCGAGAAGGTCGGGGAGTATGGCTTCCGGGTCGGCGAGACGGTGGACCACGAGTTCATCCTGCGGCGTTCGACGCACAGAAATTCTAACTGACCCCTCAGTCTGGCTGGCGAGGTTGCGCAGAATCTGCGCGTTCGGCCCTTGAAGGAAGAATTATTGCCGCAATTTAACCCGACACGCTTTGACGCGGGCGGACGGTTTTGCGACGTTCGGCCCAATCATCGCGGCAGCTCAAATGGCGACGGGTGGGATGTTGAGGATTGGCTATGTCCGGTTGCGCGACGAGCGCTCCGGTGAGGATACGGCGAGGCTGAAGGCGGCGGGCTGTCACGTGGTCCGCGCGGAGGAGGCGTTTGACCCGACGGGCGAGGATTCGGATGTTCTGGCCTCGATCCTCGAGTTCATCGGCGAGGGCGACCAACTCGTGGTCAGCCGCCTGGAGCATCTGGGGGGATCGAGCCGCAGCGCCCTCGACGCCATCGAGCGCCTCGACGCCCGCGGCGCCAGCCTGAACGTCCTGGAGCCCGAGATCACCACCATCGGCCTGGGCGGACGCGCGCTGAGGGCGGCGCTGCAGGCCGTGTTGGCTGTCGAGCCGACCTGGGCCGCGCGGCGCCGTCGCGATCGGCCCGCCGCCGACGAGATTCGTGCGCTGCAGGCCGCCGGCGTGGGCCCGGTCGAGATCGCCCGACGCCTGGGCGTTTCGCGCATGACTGTGTGGCGCAAACTCAAGGCGGTCGAGGCTTAAGCGCGCAGGTGGCCGCCTGAGGGCGCGCCGCTCTTGCGGCGTTTCCGATTCCGGATGCAGTAAGGCGCATCTGGAGGCCCATGGCGCGTGCGACGAAACCCTGACCATCGCGGGCTTGCCCGCACCGCCCTCGCCTCGGCCGTCGCCGCGGCGGCCGTTGCGACATCGGCCGCGGCCCAGGTCGCGCCCGCTTCGCAGCCGCTCAAGTTTCCGGCCAGCCTCGACAACGCGACCCTGGTCGCCTGGCTGACCCACGAGACCAACCTGTCGCCCGACAGTGTGGTGGCGATCAGCCCGCTCGCGCTCATCGCGATCACCGACACCAAGCCTCTGGCCAGCCCCGATGGCTACGAGGTTGTTCTTCGTGCGGAGACCCTGGACGGCGCCTTCTCGGAAAAGGAGGGTCTGGCCTCATGGAACGCCACCATGAAGCTGGACTGCAAGGGCCAGGCCTTCTCGATGGGCGAAGTCACCGGCCATACGGGACGCAACCTCAAGGGCGAGGCTAGGCCCATCCAGACCGCACTTGTCGGCTGGAAGCCCGTGACCCCAGGCACCATGCAGGGCGAGATCTGGAACGCCCGATGCGGCAAGGACTTCCGGCCGCCCCTGGCCGCGCCGAAACCCACGACGATCGCCAAGGTCGAGACCGCGAAGCCCGCGCCGGCGGCGGTCAATCCCACGCCGCCCGCGAAGCCAGAGGGCGCGTCCGTCGCAGCGCCGGCGCCGAAACCGGCGGCGTCGACTGAGCCGCCCCCTGAGCCTACCGCCGCCAAACCCGCGCCGAAACCGTCGCCCGCGCAGCCGCCCGTTCGGGGCGGCCGTTCGGCCCAGGTCCTTTCGGCGCCCACAGCCGACGAAGCCAGCCGCGCGATCGTTCGCCTGAAGTCCCGGCTGGGTGACGCCATGGCCGGCCTGACCAGCGAGGTCGTTCCGGCCCAGGTCGGCGGCAAGACGACCTATCGCGCCATCGTCTCGGGCTTCAAGGCGCCGGCCGACGCCGGCCTGTTCTGCCAGAAGGTCGAGGCGGCCGGCGGCAAGTGCTTGGTCCGCGCCGACAGCGGCCGCACGCCTTAGGTCCGGACCCGCGCGAAGTCGATGAAGGCCCGCAGCGTCGCAGGCACGAGCCGGCGGCTGGGATAGTAGAGGAATGGCCCCGGAAACGGTGGCAGCCAATCGTCGAGCACCCGGACGAGCCGTCCCTCGGCGACCTGTTCGCGCACATAGCCTTCGAAGGTCGACAGAAATCCGACCCCGTCGAGCGCCGCCCTGACCTGGGTGTGCGGGCTGCCGCAGATCAGTCGGGCCGGCGGATGCAGGTTCAGAACCCGGCCGTCACGCTCGAACTCCCAGCCAGGTTGCAGGCCGGACGGAAATCGCAATCGGATGGATGGCCGGCTCATCAGGTCCTCCGGCCTTTCGGGCGCGCCGACCCGGGCGATGAGCTCCGGCGAGCCGACGACGACATAGCGCTGGGGTCCGCTGATCGGGACGGCGATCATGTCCTTGGCCAGCGACTCGTCCCAACGCACGCCTGCGTCGAAGCCGCCGGCGACGATGTCTATCAGTTCCGTCTGGGCGACGATCTCCAGCTCGACCTGGGGATAGGCGGCGAGGAAAGGCGCGACCATCGGGCCCAGAACCAGTTCGATCGCCGGCTCAGGCGCGTTGATGCGCAGCGTCCCCACCGGCGCGCCGCGTTCGGCTTGGACGGCGTCCACGGCGCCCGCGATCTCCGACAGCGCCGGGCCGAGGCGCTCCAGCAGCCGAGCTCCCGCTTCGGTCAGGGCGACGCTGCGGGTCGTGCGGTTCAGCAGGC
This sequence comes from uncultured Phenylobacterium sp., assembly GCA_945952355.1. Taxonomy (GTDB): domain Bacteria; phylum Pseudomonadota; class Alphaproteobacteria; order Caulobacterales; family Caulobacteraceae; genus Phenylobacterium. Next base: position 3,601 of record CAMFIW010000134.1, read on the forward strand.
GCACGTCCAGGCGCGCCTCGAGATCGCGGAGAGTTTGGCTGAGCGTCGAGGCGGACACTCCCCGCTCGAGCGCCGCACGCCGGAAGCTCCGGTGCCGGGCGATGGCCGCGAAGGCGTCGAGGTCGTCCAGGTCGAGACCACGCATTGTGCGGCATTCCGAACAGCTTGTGCAGGACTATCCATCTTATCGCACGGCGGCGCGCGCGTCATATGTCGACCATCGATTTCGCAGGAGGTCCCCATGCAAACCCGCCCCCTCGGCCAAACCGGCCCCGACGTTTCCGCCCTCGGCCTCGGCTGCATGGGCATGTCCGACTTCTACGGAAACACCGATCGCGCGGAATCGATCGCGACGATCGACGCGGCCGTGGAGGCCGGCATCAGCCTGCTCGACACTGGCGACTTCTACGGCATGGGCCACAACGAAATGCTGATCGGCGAAGCCCTGAAGCGCCATCGCCGCGACGACCTTCGTATCAGCGTCAAGTTCGGGGCGCTGCGCGGTCCGGACAATTCCTGGATGGGCTACGCCATGCGGCCCGAAGCGGTGAAGTCCGCCTGCGCCTACAGCCTTCGGCGGCTGGGGGTCGACCACATCGACGTCTATCGTCCCGCACGCCTCGCCCCCGATGTGCCGATCGAGGACACCATCGGCGCGATCGCCGACCTGGTGAAGGCCGGCTATGTCCGCCACATCGGCCTGTCCGAGATGGGCGCCGAGACCATCCGCCGTGCAGCGGCGGTCCATCCCATCGTCGATCTGCAGATCGAGTACGCCATCATCACCCGCGGCATCGAAGCCTCGATCCTGCCGACTTGCCGGGAATTGGGCATCGGGATCACGGCGTACGGTGTGCTGTCCCGCGGACTGATCAGCGGCCACTGGACCAAGGGCCCCGCCTCGGCCGGCGACTTCCGCGCCCATAGCCCGCGCTTCCAAGGCGAGAACCTCGACCACAACCTTGCTCTGGTGGAGAAGCTCCGCGCGATCGCCGAGGCCAAGGGGGTCACGGTCGCCCAGATCGCCATCGCCTGGGTCGCGGCCCAGGGGCGCGACATCATCCCCCTGGTGGGCGCGCGTCGCCGCGACCGCCTCGCCGAGGCGCTCGGCGCCCTGGACGTCGAACTGACGGCCGCCGACCTTGCCGCCATCGAGGCCGCCGCGCCGAAGGGCGCCGCGGCAGGCGAACGCTATGCTCCGGCGCAGATGGCCATGCTGGACAGCGAGCGGTAACCGGACGCACTGGACATGGGGCCTTCGCGGCCCCATCCTTCGGTCAAACAGATGTTTGCCGTCCCAGGGAAGATTGTCCCATGTTCATGCGCTTCTTCACCGAGCTCCGCGAAGCCAAGGTGCCGGTGACGTTGAAAGAGTACCTGATGCTGATGGAGGCGCTCGACAAGTCGGTCATCGACCGCTCCGTGGACGACTTCTACTATCTTTCCCGTGCGGCGCTGGTGAAGGACGAGAAGAACCTCGACCGGTTCGACCAGGTGTTCGGCCACGTGTTCAAGGGCCTTGAAAAGCTGGAGCTTCTCGGCAACGCCGACATTCCGGCCGAGTGGCTGAAGCGCATCTCCGACCAGTTCCTCACCGACGAGGAGAAGGCGCAGATCGAGGCCATGGGCGGCTTCGACAAGCTGATGGAAGCCATCGCCGAGCGCATGCGCCAGCAGCAGGAGGAAGAGGGCGACGGGGACGGCAAGGGCCAGGGCAAGAACGGCCGTGGTCCGACCGGCGACTCGCCTTTCGGCGCCAACGGCTATCACCCGGAAGGCATCCGCATTGGCCAGGACAAGGGTCGCCACGGCAAGGCGATCAAGGTCTGGGACAAGCGCGACTACAAGAATCTCGACGATTCCGTCGAACTCGGCACCCGCAACATCAAGGTCGCCCTGCGCCGCCTGCGCAGATGGGTCCGCGACGGCGCCGACGAAGAACTGGACATGGACGGCACCATCCAGGGCACCGCCGAGAAGGGCTACCTGGACATCAAGCTGCGCCCCGAACGCCGCAACAAGATCTCAGTGCTGATCTTCTTCGATATCGGCGGTTCGATGGACAGCCACATCAAGGTCTGCGAAGAGTTGTTCTCGGCCGCGCGGACCGAGTTCAAGAACATGGAGTTCTACTACTTCCACAACTGTCTTTATGAGAGTGTTTGGAAGGATAATCGGCGGCGTCACACCGAGAAGCTGTCCACCTACGACGTACTCCACAAGTTCTCCAGCGACTACAAGGTGATCTTCGTCGGCGACGCCACGATGAGCCCCTACGAGATCACCTATCCGGGCGGCTCGGTGGAGCACTGGAACGAGGAGGCCGGGGCGATCTGGATGGACCGCGTGGGCCAGATCTTCGAGAGCGTGGTGTGGCTGAACCCGACGGCCGAGCGCCAGTGGGACTACACGCCCTCGATCGAGGTGATGCGCCAGCTGGTCGGCGACCGGATGTTCCCGCTCACTCTGGAAGGCCTGGAAAAGGCGATGAAGGAGCTCGCGCGCTAGGTCACATGACGTTTGCGCTGGCCCAGGCTGAGCCTAAGCTCCTCCGAAGGCTGAAGGATTCGCGCGCGTGACCGACCCCGTCGCGGCCAATGATGTGACAGAGACCACCGAGGCCGCCACCAAGGCCGCGGTGTTCGCCGCCGCCGAGCGCCTGTTCGCCCTGCACGGCTTCCAGAACGTCTCGGTCCGCGACATCACCGCCGAGGCCGGCGTGAACCTCGCCTCGGTGAACTATCACTTCGGCTCGAAGGACGCCCTGCTCTTCGAGATCTTCAAGCGGCGCACCAGCGAGCTGAATCGCGAGCGCGCACGGATGCTGCACGAGGCGAACGACCGCCACCAGGGCAAGCCGCCGGTCCGCGAGATCCTGGCCGCCCTGTTCACGCCGCCGCTGAAGTGGGCCTCCCCCGACAACGACCGGCGCATATCGGTGCAGTTCATCATCCGCTCCCGCTCCGAAGGCACGGCGGAAATGCGCGACGCCCTGGTCAACGACGTGAGCCATCTCGCCCGGTTCGCCGACGCTCTGATCGCGGCCAGGCCGGACCTACCCCGCGAAACCGTCTACTGGCGGCTGCACTTCTGCCTTGGCATGGTCCACAACAACCGCTTCGCCGAGTTCGACCGCCTGCATGTCCTCAGCGACGGAGCGACCCGGGAAGGCGATACCGAGGCCTTGCTCAAGCGGATGCTGGACTTCGCCGAAGCCGGCTTCCTCGCCTGAAGGCGTTGGACGCGGCGACGCCGGACCGCCTGTTTCTCGCCAAGGTCTACGGCTTCAAGTTTCTCGACGGCTTCCTGCTGATCTACCCGCTCTACGGGGTGATGTTCGTCGAGCATGGGCTCTCGCCGTTCCAGGTGTCCCTGACCCTGATGGCCTGGGCCACGGTGGGCTTCCTACTGCAGATTCCCAGCGGCGTGCTGGCCGACCGCTTCTCGCGGCGCTGGCTGCTGGCGGGCGCCCAGGTGGTGAAGGCGGCGGTGTTCATCACCTGGCTGGTCTGGCCGAACTTTGCCGGCTACCTGATCGGCCTGATGCTTTGGGGCGTGAAGAGCGCCTTCACCAACGGCACATTCGAGGCCCTGGTCTACGA
>CAMFIW010000135.1 GCA_945952355.1 uncultured Phenylobacterium sp.
GGGCGCGCAACCGCTCGGCCTTGCCGGCGCTGGAGGTGGTGGCGATCACCCGCGCGCCCATCGCCTTGGCGAGCTGGACGGCGAAGATCGACACCCCTCCGGTCCCGAGCGTCAGGACGGTCGAGCCCGCCCGCACCGGCGTCTGGCCCGACAGCGCCGTCCAGGCCGTCGTCGCCGCGCAGGGCAGGGTCGAGCCTTCCTCGAACGAGATCCCATCCGGCAGCGGCACCACCGCCTCCTGCGAGACCACCTTGTACTCCGTGAGCCAGCCGTCGGCGCCGTTGCCATAGGTCTGCATGGCCGCGCCCTTGGGCGGCCGCCCGCCGAACCAGCGCGGATGGAAGATGCTGATCACCCGGTCGCCCGGCTTGAAGGCGCGCACGCCCTCGCCCACCGCCACGATCTCCCCGGCCGCATCGCTGCACGGCGCCAGGCCGGGAACCGAGTCCCACACATAGCGGCCGGTCACCACGGCGATGTCGCGATAGTTCAGCGATACGGCCCGCACGCGCACCAGGACCTCGCCGCGCTGCGGCTCGCCGACCGGCTCCTCGCGGGCCCGCAGGGCGTCCAGGCTGTTGGGATCGTCGAAGCGATAGGCGCGCATGGCGGGTCCTCCTTGCGGACGATCTAGCGGCCTCGCTCTCCTTCTGGCAAGAATGGACGGAAAAGTGAGCTACTCACCCAAAAGTAACCACATGACCGATCCCCGTCTCGCCGAGCCCAAGGTTCCCAAGATCACCTGCGTCGCCGACGTCCAGGACGCCCTGGCGGTGCTGGAGGGCCGCTGGAAGATGCGCATCGTCGGCCATCTCTACGGCGAGCCGGTGATGCGGTTCTCGGAGCTGCGCCGCGCCATCCCCGAGGTCTCGCAGAAGATGCTGATCCAGCAGCTCCGCAGCCTGGAGGACGACGGCGTCGTGCGCCGCACCGTGCACCCCCAGGTGCCGCCCAAGGTGGAGTACGAGCTCTCAGAACTCGGCCGCGCGCTGGGCCCGGTCTTCCTGGCCCTGCTCGACTGGGCCCAGCTCCGCCGCGAGCTGGCCGAAGGCGCGGCCGCGGCGGCCTAGAAGAACTCGTCGAGCAGCCGGTAGAAGGCCAGCTTCTCGCGATCGACCGGCAGGCCATAGGCCGCCAGGAAGGCCTCGTCCCAGCCGGCGCCCAGGTTGAAGGCGACGCTGCGCGCCGCCAGCGCGAGGTCCTGGCAGCGGTCGGCGACGCCGGCCCGGCCGCAATCCACGAAGCCACTGAACCGTCCAGCCTGGGCGATCAGGTTGGGCAGGCAGGCGTCGCCGTGCGTCAGGACCAGGTCCTCGGGGCCGGCCGGGCGCCGCGCCCCGAGCTCCCCGCAGAGGTCGAGCGCGGTGCGGCCCATCCATTCGTCGTCGAAGTCGCTCTCGTCGACCTCGCCGGCCTCCGCCCGCGCCTTGGCCAGGGCCATCCTCGCCTCGATGCGGTGATCGAACGGGCAGTCCTCGGCCGACCGCCCGTGCAGGTCGCGCAGGGCCGAGGCCGCGATCTCCACGACCGCCTGCGGCGACAGGTCCGGCGACGAGGCGAGGTCGCGTCCAGGCACGGCGCTCATCAGCACCCAGACAGCGCCGGCTTCCTCGACTTCGTCGATCACCCGCGGGCAGGCCACGCCTCGCAGGCTCAGCCATCGCAACCGCTCGGCCTCGCCGGTCAGCTCAGCGAACGGACCGCTGGCCTCTGCCTTCACGAACCGCGCCGGCCGACCCGCCGCCTCCAGCCGCCACACGTTCGCCGCCGACCGCCCGATGGTCTCCGCCGCCGCGCCATACTCGGCCAGACGCGCCCGCCAGGCGGCAGGAGGTGTGAGGGGGCGGGGTTCGTCGTTGTCAGCGTCTGCGGGCATGACCCTTCGTACCATCTCGGGCGCCGAGGGGAGCCCTTCGCGATCCTGGGAGTTGACTGCCTGGGGCGTCACCGAAGAGACCCTAGCTTGGCCGGCAAGACCGACGACCCCATCACCCCCTTCTTCAACATGGTGACCCTGGCCATGTCGGGCGACCCGGCCATGCTGCGCGCGCTGGCCGCAAGCGTCATGGCCTTCTGCGTCCGCCTGCTGGTCGCCAGCCTGATCCTGGCGATCACCCTGTGGCTGGCCCGCCGGCTCGCCGCCCTCGCCGATGGGGCCTTGAGCCGCCTGCCCCATCATGGCCAGGCGCCGGACCACACCCTGGCCCTCTTCGTCTCGGCCCTGGTCAAATACCTGGTCATCGCCGTCGGCCTGATCGCCGTGCTCCAACAGCTCGGCGTCCAGGCGACCTCGGTCATCGCGGTTCTCGGGGCCGCCTCCCTGGCAATCGGCCTGGCCTTGCAGGGCACGCTTACCAACGTCGCCGCCGGCGTGATGATCCTGCTCCTGCGCCCCTATCGCACCGGCGACCGCGTCGAGCTCAACGGTAAGCAGGGCCGCATCGCCGGCACGGACCTCTTCAACACTCGCCTCGCCGGCTATGACGGCCTCACCCTCTACCTGCCGAACGGCAAGGTGTTCGGCGACATGATCGTCAATTTCAGCCAGTCCGGCCGCCGTCGCGTCGACCTCACCTTCGGCGTCGACTACGAGGACGACCTCGACCTGGCGCTCACCACCCTGATCGAGCTCGCCCGCGCCGAACCACGCGTGCTCGCCGACCCGCCACCCTGGGCCAAGGTCATCGCCACCGCCGACAGCGCCGTCCAGGGCGGCCTGCGTTGCTGGACCTCGCCCGAGGACGGGGCCGACACCGGCTTCGACCTGACAAAACAGGTCAAGGAGACGTTCGAGGCCCGTGGCCTCAGCTTCCCCTACCCGCACCAGGTCACCCTCGAGCGCGCCCAGATCCGGCCGTCCGGGGCCCGCGTGGCAGGCTAGCCGGCCCCGCTGGGGAAGGGCGATTGAAGACGCTCGGGCGCTGAGCTTTACCGTCCCTCGAACCTCGGCGGTCGCTTTTCGCGAAACGCCGCGATCCCCTCGCGCACGTCGGCGCTGGGATTGGTCACCATCACCGCGACCTGGGCGTCGATCATCGAGGCCTCCAGCCCGGTCTCCATGGCCTTGCCCATCATCATCTTGATCAGCCGCACGGCCAGCGGCGCCTTGGCTGCAAGGGCCTCGGCCACTTCCAGCACGCGCGCCTCCAAAACGGCCTCCTCGACCACCTCGGTCACCAGGCCCAGGCCGGCCGCCGTGCGCGCGTCGTAGATCTCGTTCAGCAGGCTCATCTTCAGCGCCCGGTCGAGGCCCATGGCGCGCGGGAACAGCCAGGCGCCGCCCTCGTCCGGAAGCAGGCCCGCCTTGCCCGCCGTGTCGCCCAGTTTTGCCGATGCGCCGGCGAACCTCATGTCGCAGCCCAGCGCGAGAGCCAGTCCGCCCGCCACGGCGTAGCCGCGCACCATGGCGATCGAGGGCTTGTCCAGCTTGCGCAGCGCCGTCACCACCGCCTGCATGCCGTCACGCATCTCGCGTCCATGGCCCATGGGCTGGGTCGCCACCCTGCGCGAATGCTCCGCATCCGCGCCGCCGCCGCCGATGTCCCCGCCGGTGCAGAAGGCCCGCTCGCCCGCGCCGGTCAGCACCAGCGCCCGCAGCGCGTCCTCGTCCCGGAACGCCACGATCGCCGCCTGCAGGTCCTGGGTCATGCCGAACGTGTAGGCGTTCATCGCCCCTGGCCGATTCAGCGTTATCCGCGCCACGCCGGGCCGCGGAACGTCGCAGATCAGGGTGTCGTAGGTCGCATCGGCGAACATGGCGGCGGCTCCTCCCACGCCGCGGCGGTCCCGCGGTCGGTCGATCCTCCGAGACCGAGACGCCGCTGGCAAGCCTACCCCTTCGCCCACCCCTCCTCCGGCAGGCGCCAGTAGACCCCATCCTCGCGCGCCATCATCCGCGCGCCAATCAGTTCGCGGCGCAGGGTGGCGACGTCCCACCAGACCGGCTCGATGGCCGCGTTGACCTCGGTCTCGGCGTAGCGGCGGCCCTCTTCGAAGCGGGCGGCGAGCCAGGCCAACACCACGGCGCGCTTGCGCCGGCTGGCGGGCATGACCTTCATCCGGCCGTCGCCGTCGAGGAAGGTCCCCAACACCTTGTCCTCCCAGGTCTGGGCCTTGGGGGCGAGCGCGCCGAGCTCGGCGGGCTCCAGCACGGCGCGGTTCAGCCGCGCCAGGGCCTCTGCGTCCAACGCGTGCCACCGGACCGTGCCTTCCGCCCGCACCGTCACGATGCCCACCGCCTTCAGCGCCGCCAGATGGTGCGACACCGTCGGCTCCTTGAGGCTCAGCAGTTCGGCGAGTTCCTGGACACTGCGTTCGCGGCCGGCCAGCAGCCCCACGATCTTCAACCGGCTCTCATTGGCCATGGCCTTGAAGAAGGCCAGCAGGGCTTCGGTCATCGCGCCATTCCTTCGATTGAGATCTAATTAGATATAGATCGATGAAAGAAAGCAAACAAAAACGCCGCCCCGGAGGGCGGCGTCCTTCGGCTCCAGCGGTGCGGAGCGGACTACTCCCCGTTCTTCACCGACTCACGGGCGACGGCCAGGAGTTCGTCCATCTTCATGCGCACCTCGCCCTCGGTGACGGCGACGCCGGACCCCTTGAGGTCCTCGAACACCTTGCGCAGCACATCTTCGTCGCCGGGCAGCTCGAAATCGGACTTCACCACCGCCTTGGCGTACTCGGCGACATGGTCGCCTTCCAGGCCCATCAGTCCGGCCGCCCATTCGCCGAGCAGCCGGTTGCGACGCGCGCCGGCCTTGAACTCCTGCTCCTGGTCCAGTGCGAACTTGTTCTCGAAGCCACGTTCGCGATTGTCGAAAGTCGTCATGAGGTCCCCAAGGCGCGTCGTTGCGGGTTCTCTATCTCCTGGCGCTCGCCCCCGCAATCGAAACGGTCGCCCAAGCTCGCCCAGGCGGCCCGGGTTTGCGCGCGCCTCGCCGTTCCGCTAGTTTGCAAGCCGCCTCGGAAGAACGAGAGGTCGAGTCGCCACAGCCGCGCGCGCAGGAACCCGCCGCGCGCGTTTTTGTTTCCGGCGCCGGCCAAGCCCTCGCTTCGTGGAGAAGGCGTAGATGAGCACCCGCCGGAAGAAGATCTATGAGGGCAAAGCGAAGATCCTCTACGAGGGTCCGGAGCCCGGAACTCTGATCCAGTACTTCAAAGACGACGCCACCGCTTTCAACGCTCAGAAGAAAGCCGTACTGGAAGGCAAGGGCGTCATTAACAATCGCATCAGCGAATACTTCATGACTCGGTTGAACTCCATCGGGGTTCAGAACCATTTCATCAAGCGCCTGAATCTGCGCGAACAGCTGATCCGCGAACTGGAGATCATCCCCCTAGAGGTGGTGGTTCGAAACGTCGCGGCCGGTTCGCTCAGCCAGCGTTTCGGTCTGCCCGAGGGCCAAGCCCTGCCGCGCTCGATCATCGAATTCTACCTGAAGGACGACAAGCTCGCCGACCCGATGGTCACCGAGGAGCACATCACCGCCTTCAACTGGGCCTCGACCCAGGAGATCGACGACATGATGGCCCTGTCGCTGCGAGTGAACGACTTCCTGACCGGGGCCTTCGGGGCGGTCGGCATCACCTTGATCGACTTCAAGCTCGAATTCGGGCGGCTGTGGGAGGGCGACTTCTCCCGCGTGATCCTGGCCGACGAGATCAGCCCGGACAACTGCCGCCTCTGGGACGCCCAAACCCACGAAAAGATGGACAAGGACCGCTTCCGCCGCGACCTGGGCGACGTCATTGAAAACTACGCCGAGGTCGCCCGCCGCCTCGGTATCATCAAGGAAATGCCGACCGTGATCCAAGGAGGCCTGCACTAGTGCGCGCGAAAGTCCACGTCTTCCTCAAGCCCGGCGTCCTCGACGTCCAGGGCAAGGCCGTCGAAAGCGCCCTGCACGGGCTCGGCTGGGGCCATGTCGACAGTGTGCGCGTCGGGCGGACCATCGAGTTCGACATCAAGGCGGCCGACCAGTCGACGGCCGAGGCCGAGGTCAAGGACATGTGCGAGAAGCTGCTCGCCAACACCGTGATCGAAGGCTACCGGGTCGAGGTGGCGTGACCCGGGCGGCGGTCCTCCTGCTGGCGGCGGGGCTGTTCCTGGCCGCCTGCTCGAAGCCCGCCGCGCCTGCGCCGGTCTCCCAGATGCGCTTCGACTGCGCGCGTGGCTACGGCCACCTGGTCGAGGCGATCACCGCCGAGCCCGGGGTGAAGCTCGCCAACACCCCCGGCGAACCCTACCACTACTACAGCCTGCCCGACGGCTCGGTGTCCTACGTCGTCACCTTGCCGAGCGCGCCCGCCCACCCCGCGGTCTTCATGCAGCTCGCCGGGCCAGGCGGCACGACCACGATCGGCTGCCCCTATGGCGACAAGACTTCCTACGACCGCTTCGTCGCCTATCTGAAGGCCCTGGCCAAGGCGCGGAGGGGATGATGGGCGGCTATCAACTGGCGGAAGTGAATATCGGCACGCTGAAGGCGCCGATCGACGACCCGCTGATCGCCGACTTCAAAGCCAACCTCGAGCGCATCAACGCGCTCGCCGAGGGCCAGCCGGGCTTCGTCTGGCGTCTCACCGGCGAGGGCGACGACGCCACCGACATCCAGCCCGATCCGGAAAATCCGCTGCTGGCGATCAACCTGTCGGTCTGGACCGACCCGGACGCGCTCGCCGCCTTCGTCTACCGCACCGCCCACCGCGACATCATGCGCCGCCGCGCCGAGTGGTTCGACCGGATGGAGCTCTACATGTGCCTGTGGTGGGTCCCGGTCGGCCACCAGCCGACCCCGGCCGAGGCCATGGCGCGGCTGGAGATCCTGCGTCGCAAGGGGCCCGGCCCCGAGGCCTTCACCTTCAAGACCCCCTTCCCGGCGCCGGATGCTGCCGAGCCGCCCGCGCCCATCCTGGACGAGTGCGCCTGAATGGCGGGCTGGCGCCTGGCCCAGTACAACGTCACCACCCTTCGGGCGCCGCTCGACGCTCCGGAAAGCGCCCCGTTCCGCGAGGCGCTCGACCACATCAACGCCCTCGCCGAGGCCAGCCCCGGCTTTGTCTGGCGCGCCAAGGGCGAGGGCTTCGACAGCGCCACGCCGGCGGCCGACCAGACCCCGCTCTACATCGTCAACCTGTCGCTTTGGGG
>CAMFIW010000136.1 GCA_945952355.1 uncultured Phenylobacterium sp.
CCACGAGGCCGGGACCCCGGCCATCTTCCGCGACGCCCCGGCGCCGGCCGAGGCGGCCGCCATGCTGGGCCTCTACGAGCATTTCGAGCGCGAGCTGGACGAGGCGGGCTTCTTCCACCCACCCGAGAAGAAGCCGTCCATGGTGCAGAACCTGCGCTCGGCGCTCGGGCGCGCCCGGTTCTCCGACCAGGAGGTGCGCACCTTCCGGGGCGTCGTCACGGCCCTGTCCCGCGGGCGGGGCAGGGTGCTGGACAAGCTGGCCAAGCAGAAGGCCCAGGCCGAGGCCACCGAGGCGAGCGGCGAGAAGGAATGATCCCATGAGCCTGAAGGCCCTGCTCGACGCGCTGCCGATCCCGATCCTGCAGGCGCCCATGGTCGGCGCCTCGTCGCCGGAGATGGCGCTCAGGGTCAGCCAGGCGGGCGGGATGGGCCATCTGGCGGGCGGGGCCTTGGCGCCGGCCGATATCGGGCCCGCGGTCGCGGCGATGCGCCAGGCGACCGAGGCGCCGTTCGGGATCAACCTCCTGATGGCGCCCAAGGCGCGGCCGGACCAGGCGACGGTGGACGCGGCGCTGGCGCGGCTGGCGCCCTGGTATGCGGAGCTGGGCGAAGTCCTCCCCGCATCGCCGAACGACTTCGCCCCGGACTTCGACGCCCAGCTCGCGGCCATCGTGGCGGCCGCGCCGCCGGTGGCCTCGTTCACCTTCTCGATTCTCACCAAGGACCAGGTGGACGCCCTGCACGCCGCCGGAACCTATGTGATCGGCACCGCCACCACGGCGGCCGAGGCCAGGGCCTGGGCCGAGGTCGGGGCCGACGGGATCTCGGCCCAGGGCTCCGAAGCCGGCGGTCACCGTGGCCACTTCCTGGCCGAGACCGAGGCCAGCCTGGTGGGGACCATAGCCCTGGTGGCGACCATCCGGGCGGCGGTGGACCTACCGGTGATCGCCGCGGGCGGGATCATGGATGGGCGCGGCGTGGCGGCGGCGCTGGCGCTCGGCGCCTCGGCCGCCCAGATGGGCACCGCCTTCCTGCTCAGCGACCAGACGGCGGCCAGCGCGCCGTGGCGCGGCGCGATCGCCGCGGCGGGTGACGACCCCACGCGGCTGACCCGGGCCTTCACCGGCCGCCACGCGCGGGGCGTCGAGAACCGGTTCATGCGTGAGCTGCGGGCGGTGGAGAACGAGGTCCCGGCCTATCCGGTGCAGAACCGCCTGACCCAGCCGCTGCGCGCGGCCGCGGCCAAGGCCGGCGAGCCCGACATGATCTCGCTCTGGGCAGGCCAGGCGGTGAAGCTCGCCGGGCTCGGCGACGCGGGCGAGATGGTCCAGCGCTGGTGGGCGGAGGCGAAGGCCGCGTCGGACGAATTGGCGAGCCGCGTGCGCCGCTGAGCGGCTTGCGCCCAAGGCCGATATTGGCCAGAGGACTGTCAATTGTTTTGCGGGAGGATCGGATGGCCCAACATGACAAGCTGAAGGCGGCGGCGAGCGCGGCCTATGTCTTCACCCTGCCGCTGATCGAGATCGCCACGACCCGCACGCGCGGCCTGGTGGCGGGGTCACGGATGAACAGCTTCGGCCACATGCGCCGGCTGGCCGACCACACCGCCCGGGCGGTGACGACTCCGAACAACGACACCTTCTATTCCACGGCCCAGGTCGACCTGTCGGACGGCCCGGTGACCATCACCCTGCCGGCCACGGGCGAGCGCTATCTGTCGCTGCAGCTGATGGACGCCTACACCAACAGTTTCGCCATCCTGGGCGCCCGGACGACGGGCGGCGGGGGCGGGACCTTCACGCTGGTCGGCCCGAACGACGCGGCCGAGGGACGCAATGTGGTGCGGTCGCCGACCAACCATGTCTGGGCCCTGGCGCGGATCTTGGTCGACGGGCCGCCGGACGCCGAGGCCGCCAAGGCGGTGCAGCAGGGCATCTCGATGCAGGGCCCGGCCATGGAGACGCCTGGGCCGTTCGCCGCCCGCTCCGCCCCCTGGCAGGACTATTTCGCCGCGGCCGCGCAGCTGATGAAGCTGAACCCGCCTATGGTCACCGACCGGGCGATCCTGGAGACGATGGCGCCTCTCGGCCTGGACGATTTCGACCCGGCCCGCTTCTCCGACGAGGAGGCCGCGGCCATCGAGGCCGGCGTGGCCGAGGCCAAGGCGGCGTCGAAGCGCGGGGGGCTGTCCGGCGCAGGCTTCACCGAGGGCTGGTCCTATCCGAGCGCGCGGCTGGGCGACTTCGGCCAGGACTATTCGCTGCGCGGCGCGGTGGCGGTGTCGGGCCTCGCGGCGCTGCCGCCCGCCGAGGCGATGTACATGCGCGCCCAGGGCGACCTGAAGGGCGCGCTGTTCGACGGGACCAAGTCCTGGCGCCTGCACTTCCCGGCCGACGGTCACCTGCCGGTCAACTCCTTCTGGTCGCTCAGCCTCTATGAGGCGACGCCGGACGGGCAGTTCTACTTCACCGACAATCCGATCAATCGCTACGCGATCGGCGACCGCACCGAGGGCCTGACCCACAACGCAGATGGCTCGCTGGACATCTGGATCGGTAACGCCGAGCCGGAGGCGGATCGGCGGACCAACTGGCTGCCGGCCCCGACCGGGCCGTTCGCGCTGTTCATGCGCGCCTACCTGCCGAAGCCCGAGCTGCTGGACGGCGGGTACCGCATTCCGCGCATCGTCGAAGCCTGAGGGCGGCCATCGTCGGCCTGCAACCGCCTTCCCTCATTCCGCGCCAAACGCCGGGGCTTGGCGCGCTACAGCCTCGAGGTCTCCAGCTTCACGTCGGCGAGCTTCCAGGCTTCCTCGAACTGGGCGCGGGTCTGGGTGGCCTCGGCGGACTTGCCCTGAGCCTCGAGCGCCCGGGTGAGGCCCATCAGCGCCCAGCCGTCGCGGCGATAGGACTTCAGGCTGGTGCGGTAGAGCGCCTCGGCCTCCTTGGCGCGGCCGGCCTCCAGCAGCGCGGCGCCATAGACGTGGGACACCGGCTGATGCCACCACGGCGGCTCGGTGTAGGGCAGGGCGGCCTCGATCTCGGCGGCCTGGCGGAAGCGGACGATGGCCCCGTCCATGATGCCGCGCTTGCGGGCGATCTCGCCGTCGAGCAGGGCCAGCGACATCAGCGACATCTGTTTCGCCGGCACCCCGAAGGCGTCCATGTAGGAGAAGTCGGCGCCGGTCTGGGCGGCGAGCTTCTCGCGCTCGGCCAGGGCGGCGTCGATCTTGCCGAGGTTGGCGTAGGCGAAGCCGCGCGCATAGAGCCAGACGGCGGTGTCGAGCTTGAGCTCCGGCGGCGGCATGGGCTCGGCGAGGATCGCGTCCCACTGGCCGAAGCGCAGCATGGTGACGATCGGCGTGAAGACGTAGATCTCGGCCTGCGACATGTGCTTGGCCACTTCGACGGCGTTGATCGCCTTGACCAGCCGGCGCGAGGCGTCGAGGGCCACCTTGCCGCGGCCCTCCATCTCCGCCGAGGTCCACAGGAAGTGGATGTTGTGGCCGTAATAGCCGGCCGGATAGTAGCCCTGGGCCTTGCAGGCGGCGATGTAGTCCTCGTCGATCAGGGCCGCCTGCTCGTTGACCCGCGCCGCGTCCTGGTAGCGCCCGACGCGGTAGTAGATGTGGCTCGGCATGTGAACGATGTGGCCGGCTTCGGGCATCAGGGTCAGCAGGCGGTCGGCCGCCGGCTCGGCGCGCTCTGGCGTGTTCGAGGCCTCCACGGCATGGATGTAGAGGTGAAGGGCCCCGGGATGGTCCGGCGCCTTGGCGATCACCCGTTCCAACGTGGAGACGATATCCGCCCCGTGACCCTTGGGCGTCATGGCGTCGGCTTGCCAGTAGTCCCAGGGCTGGGTGTCCATCATGGCTTCGGCGGCGAAGGTCGCGGCGTCGAGGTCGTCGGGCCAGGCCTTGGCGAGGCGCAGCATGGCCTGGGCGTAGGCTTCGTCCAACGCCTTGCGATCGGCTTTCGGATCGGCGGAGTAGCGGGTGGACAGGGCCTCGATCCAGGCGCGCTCGGCGGGGCTGGCCTTGGGGGCCAGCGCCCGGGCCCGCTGCAGCGCCTCCCAGGCCGGGGCGACGGCGTCCTCGGGCATGGGCAGGTTGATGTTGGGGCCGAGCGCCACGGCGACGCCCCACCAACACATGGCGCAGTCGGGATCGAGGCGGGCGGCTTCGCGGAACGAGCGGATCGCCTCGGCGTGGTTGAACCCGAACAGCAGGTTGACCCCCTGGTCGAAGAAGGCCTGGGTCTGCGCGTTTCTGGTGGTGATCGGATGCTTGTGGGCGCCCAGGCCTTTGAAGACGGGGGCGCCGGGCTTGTCGGCCTGGCCTTCGTAGACCGAGGGCATCGGATGCATGTGGGCCATGGGGCCCATGCCGGGCGGAATGTCGGCCATGGCCGCGGCCGTGGCGGGACTCGGGGCCATGTGGGACATGCCGTGCATGTCGGCCATGTCCTTGTCGGTGTGGGATTGCGCCAGGGCCGGCGTGGCGAACAGGGCGATGGACGCGAACAATACGGCGCGATTCATGGTCAGCTCCCCGATTGCGGCGTCCCAGGGCTAGGTTGATCGGGACCCCGATTTTGCTGCGTCGATCCTCACTGTCCTTCGGCCAGAGGCAAGCCCGCATCGCGCCAGGCCTTCATGCCGCCGTCCAGCGCCGCCGCGCTGCGGAAGCCCATGCTGCGCAAGGTGGCGGCCGCGAGCGTCGAAATGTGCCCATACTCGCAGGCCGTCAGGATGCGCGCGAACGGGTCCTGCAGTTCGGAATTGACCCGCAGCTCGAGCTGGCCGCGGGGCAGGTGGCGGGCGCCGGGGATGTGTCCGGCGAGGAAGGCGTCCTTTTCGCGCACGTCGAGCAAGGTGAAGCCGAGTTCGCCGCGGGTCACGCGGTCGGCCAGCTCCTGCATGGAGACGAAGGGGGTGGAGGCGGCGGCCTCGGCCAGCAACTGGTCGACCGTCTTGCCGCCGCTCATATTGGTGCGCAGGGCCTCGGTCAGGTGGGTCGGGGCCGACAGGTTCAGCTGGTTCATCATCTCGACGAACTCACCGAGGTCGCGCTTCTGCAGGCGCGGGTTGTCGGCGATTTCCGCGCCGATGGTCGAGGATTGTCGGCCCTTGTAGTCGTGGGCCGGGAACACCTTCATCTCGGGGTCGAGCTTCAGCAGCACGTTGAACAGGCTGTTGTGCAGGGCCTCGGGATCGCCGGTCGGCAGGTCGGTGCGGCCGGTGCCGCCGATCAGCAGGGTGTCGCCGGTGAAGACGCGATCGCCGGCCACCAGGCACATGGAGTCCCGCGTGTGGCCGGGCGTGTGCATGGCCTGGATCTTCAGACCCCCGACCCGCAGCAGCTCGCCGTCCTCCAGCCGCAGGTCGGCATAGGGGGCGGGGCTCAGCCGGTGGGTGACCACGGCGGCGCCGAGGGTCTGACCGAGCTGCTTGGCGGCCGAGAAGTGGTCGGCGTGGGTGTGGCTGTCGATGATGTATCGGATGCGCAGGCCTTCGCGGGCCGCGAGCCCCAGATAGCGGTCGATCTGGTGCAGCTCAGGATCGATCAGGGCCGCCGCCTGACTGTCGGTGCAGCCGATCAGGTAGGACTGGCATCCGCCCGTGGCGATCTGCTCGAAGAACATGCTGGTCTCCCTCATCCAAAAAAGACCGCCCGGGACAGAGTGTAACCCCGTCCCGGGCTACGGCCAGCCGGCCGAACACGGATATTCTCAAACAGGTCCTACGGGCGCCGCCGGATCAGGCCGGCTGCTTGGTGGTGCGCAGGTAGGGCGTCACGGTCTTGTAGCCGGGGAACAGGGTCTTGGCGTCGTCGTCGCTGACCGCGGCGGTGATGATCACGTCGTCGCCCTGCTTCCAGTTCACCGGCGTGGCGACCTTGTGCTTGGCGGTGAGTTGCATGGAATCGATGACCCGCAGGACTTCGTCGAAGTTGCGCCCTGTGGTCATCGGATAGGCGATGATCAGCTTGATCTGCTTGTCGGGGCCGATGATGAAGACGTTGCGCACCGTGGCGTTGTTGGCCGGGGTGCGGCCCTCCGACGTGCCGGCGGTGTCGGCGGGCAGCATGCCGTAGAGCTTGGAGACGGCGAGGTCGGTGTCGCCGATCATCGGATAGTTGGGGGCGGTCCCCTGGGTCTCGGCGATGTCCGCGGCCCACCGGGCATGGTTCTCGACCGGATCGACCGAGAGGCCCAGCACCTTGACGCCACGCTTGTCGAACTCGGGCTTCAACTTGGCGACGGCGCCGAGCTCGGTGGTGCAGACCGGGGTGAAGTCCTTGGGGTGAGAGAAGAAGACCACCCAGCTGTCGCCGGCCCAGTCGTAGAAGTGGAGCGAGCCCTCGGTGGACTGCGCGGTGAAGTCGGGGGCGACGTCGTTGATCTGCAGCGGCATGGGAGGCGCTCCTCTAAGGGCCTGGGGACGGCGCGAAGGGTCGCGCCGGGCGGGGAACCTCTGCAATTCAAATATTCAAGACAGGGCCACTTAGAAAACTCGCAGGGGTCCACTTTGGTCGATGCGCGCGCGAGGTGGGCCGGTATCATTTGACTTTCCAAGGCTTAGCCCGCATAAGCCGCCCCTTCGCGCCCTGGGGTTCGCCCCAAGGGACCGCGAACCTATGACGGGATGATGCAAGGCCGCCGTTGAAATCGCGCCTCCACTGACGGAAGCGCCGGCCCGCGTCGAAGAAGAGAGACGAGTATGTCGAAGCGCCAATCGGCGAAGTACAAGATCGACCGGCGGATGGGCGAGAACATCTGGGGTCGCCCGAAGTCCCCGATCAACCAGCGCGCCTATGGCCCCGGCCAGCACGGCCAGCGCCGCAAGTCCAAGGTCTCGGACTTCGGCCTGCAGCTGCGCGCCAAGCAGAAGCTGAAGGGCTACTACGGCAACCTGACCGAAAAGCAGTTCAGCCGCACCTATGACGAGGCCGCTCGTCGCAAGGGCAACACCTCCGAGAACCTGATCGCGCTGCTGGAAAGCCGCCTGGACGCGGTGGTCTATCGCGCCAAGTTCGTGCCGACCGTGTTCGCCGCCCGTCAGTTCGTGAACCACGGCCACGTGCTGGTGAACGGCAAGCGCGTGAACATCGCCTCCTACCTGTCTCTTATACACATCTCCG
>CAMFIW010000137.1 GCA_945952355.1 uncultured Phenylobacterium sp.
AGATCTACACACTGCATTTCGTCGGCAGCGTCAGATGTGTATAAGAGACAGGATGGAGGCGTGGCCGGTCTGACCCCGCCGCGCAGTGGCCAGCGCGGCGAAGAGGTTGGCGGCCGATGACCCGGATTTAGGTAGTCGCGGCTGGTCGCCGAAGATCGCCTTCCACGCGGGGTTGACACTGTGCAGCCGACCGTCGGCGGCGGCGAGGGCGGCCGGCTCGTCCAGGGCGTCGACCAATGCAGAGGCGGCCGGCTCGAGATCCACCGCTTCCTCGCCCGACTGACGCAGGGCGAAAAAGCCGAGACAGGCGACGCCGGCAAGCCCCACCAGCAGCATCAAGCCCGCCAAGGTCGAGGGACCGGCGTTGAAAGCGGGAACGGCCGCGAAGCCGACGGCGGCCAGGAATAGGGCCACCACCGCCGCGATGAGCGGGTCGAAGCGGCCCTTGCGGCCGTCGCGGCGGTCGGCGTGGGCCATGTCGGGTCCCAGGCGGTTTGCAAGAACGCGGGGAACGGCCCCGCTCGAATCACGCACGATCATACATCAAGCCTGTCCGCACAGGGGTTTCGCGGAAGTTAGGAGCGGTTAGCGAGCATTCGGAACGCGGTGGTTGGTCACCCCGCCGCGGCCTTCTTCTTGCCGGTCAGCACGAAGCCGATGATCTTGGCGACGGCCTCGTAGTGCGCCACGGGGATGAAGTCCTCGATTTCAACGGCGGCGTAGAGCGCTCGCGCCAACGGCGGATCCTCGATGACCGCCACGCCGGCCTCCTCGGCCACGGCGCGGATGCGCAGGGCGAGCGCGTCGACGCCCTTGGCCACGCACTGAGGCGCCTCGCCGGAGCCTTCCTCGTACTTCAGCGCCACGGCGTAGTGGGTCGGGTTCATCACCACCACGGTCGCGCTCGGCACGGCGGACATCATCCGCCGTCGGGCCCGCTGGACGCGGAGCTGCTTCTGGCGCGCCTTCACGTGGGGGTCGCCTTCGGTCTGCTTGTAGTCTTCCTTGACCTCTTCCTTGGTCATCCGCTGGCGCGACATGAACCTCTGGCGCTGGATGAACCAGTCGGCCCCCGCCACGGCCAGCATGAAGGCGCCGATGGCCATGGCGAGCTTCTTCAGCATGTTCACGACATAGGGGAGGATGGCGTTCGGGTCTGTCGCGGCTAGGTCGCGCATCTCGGCGATGTGCGGCTTGATGGTCACCCAGGCGATCACGCCGACCAGGATGACTTTCAGCAACGACTTGCCAAACTGGATCAGGGCGTCGATGCCGAAGAGCTTGTTGAAGCCTTTCATCGGCGAGACCTTGTTGAAGTCGAAGGTCAGCCGATCCGGCGTCCACATGAGGCCGGTCTGGATCAGATGGCCCGCCGCGCCCGCCACCGCCGCGGCGAACAGCACGATCAGGATGAAGGGCGCCGCGGCCATCATGGCGTGGCGCGCCACCTCGACCCCGCCACCGCCCTGCAGGCGAATGCTGTCGGGGTGCTCCAGGAATGGGATCAGGCTCTCGGCCATGTTGCGCGACATCCAGCCGCCGAACACGACGAGCGCGCCCGCGGCGGCCGCGAAGGAGGTCAGGTGCGGCAGGTCCTGGGTCTTGACGACGTCGCCCTTCTTGCGGGCTTCCTCGAGTTTCCGGGCTGTCGGTTCTTCTGTTTTCGATGCGGCGTCGCTGTCGTCAGCCATGGGCTAGCCCCCAAACCGACCGAGCAGGGCGCGATAGCCATCGACCCATACCAAGCCGATCAGGCCCAGGCTGAAGGCGAAGATCGACAGTCCGAAGATCACCATCAGCGGCGAGGCGACGAAATAGACCTGGAACTGTGGCATGACCCGGCCGACCATGCCGACCGCGACGTTGAAGATCAGGGCGAATACAGCGACGGGAGCCGAGAGCTGGAGGCCCATCTTGAAGGATGCCGAAACGGTCTGGACCGCGAGCTGGCCCGCGTCGGTCACCGGCACGGGGCGCGTGAACGGAAAGATCGCATAGGACTTCACGATCGCGGCGATGAACAGGTGGTGCAGGTCGGTCGTCATGATCAGCACTAGGCCCAACAGCCCCAGGAAGGTGCCGAGCGTCGTCGAGCCGGGCGCGATACCGGGGGCCGAGGTCTGGGCGAAGGAGAGGGTCGTCTGGATCGAGACGATCTCGCCCGCCGTCGCCAGCGCGGTAAGGAACAGGCGAAGGATCGTGCCGATCAACAGGCCGATCAGGACTTCCTTGATCACCGCGCCGCCCATGGCGCTGACGGCGCCCGGCACGGCGGGGAGCACCGGACTGATCACCGGGACCAGCATGATAGTCAGGACGAAGGCGAAGGAGAGCCGGATGCGCGGCGGCACGGTCGGATCGCCGATGCCGGGGATCGTCATGACGAGAGCACCCAGGCGAGCGAATATCAGCGCGCCGGCATAGATCTGCTGGGCGGTCGCGAAGGGCTCCACGGCCTCACATCGCCGCGATGCGCGCCGCGATATGCCGCATGAAGCCGCTCATCAGCGCCCCCATCAGGGGCAGGAAGACCAGGAGCGAGATGAATACGGCGACGATCTTCGGCGCGAAGACCAGGGTCGCTTCCTGAATCTGGGTCAGGGCCTGCATGAGGCCGATGGCCACGCCCACGACCAGCCCGACGATCAGCACGGGAGCGGACAGCTGGATGGTCAGCCAGAGGGCTTCACGGCCAACGTCCAGGACTTCAGCGCCGGTCATGGGCTTCTCGAACACTCTACGGAAACAGGGGTGGTCAGTGGGTCCGAAGGTGCCCGATCATGGTTAATGCGCGGTTTACCGTGCGCGCCCACCAGGTCGACGGCCACGTTACTGCTTTCATATCGCAATCGGTTATGCGATCACAGTGGCCGGCCGCCATTCGCCGGCCGGTAGCCCCGGGACCCCCAATGCCCAAGCTTCGCGTCAACTGCTTCAGTCTGTCCCTGGACGGCTTCGGCGCCGGTCCGGACCAGGACCTCGAGAACCCGCTCGGCCTCGGCGGGATGGCGGTGCATGACTGGATGCGAAAGACCCGGGCCTTCCACGAAATGATCGGGGCTCCAGGCGGCGAGGCCGGGCTCGACAGCGATCTCGTGGCCGCCGGATTCGACAACGTCGGCGCCTCGATCCTCGGGCGCAACATGTTCGGACCCGTTCGCGGACCCTGGCCTGACGAGCATTGGACGGGCTGGTGGGGCGACGATCCGCCTTTCCACACCGACACCTTCGTCCTGACCCACCACGCGCGCGACCCGATCCCGATGGCGGGTGGCACCACCTTCCACTTCGTCACCGAGGGGATCGAGGTTGCGCTGGAGCGGGCCAGGGCTGCGGCCAACGGCCGCGACGTGCGCCTGGGCGGTGGGGTCTCCACGGTCCGTCAGTACCTCCAGGCGCGGTTGCTGGACGAAGGGCACTTCACGATCGCCCCCGTGCTTCTCGGCCAAGGCGAGCCGCTGTTCGCCGGACTGGACCTGCCGGCCCTCGGCTATCGGGTGCGCCGGCAGACGCCCTCAAGCGAAGTCACGCACGTGATGATCGAGCGCGCTTAGGGCTTGGCCAGCGCCCTGGCGGCCTGGCCGGGGCTCAGCTTGTCCCGGTCGCGGTCGACGCTGAAATTGGCCGCCCGCATCGCCTCGACACCGATCGATCCGACCAGGGGCTTGAGCGCCTCGATCAACCGCGCGTCGTCCGCGCGCTTCGGCGAGATCAGGATCACGGCATCGTAGGGGGGCAGAGCGCCCTTGGGATCGGTCAGCACCACCAGCCTGTCGGCCGAGATCCGTCCATCGGACGAGAAGGCCGAGATCACATCGGCCTCGCCACCCGCCAGGGCGCGGTACATGAAGGTCGGCTGGAACGAACGCTGAGCCTTGAAGCGGAAGCCGTAGGCGCCATCGACCGCCTTCCATTCCGGCCGCGACAGGAACTCCAGGTCCGAGCCCAAGGTCAGGCCAGGCGCCTGTCGGGCGAGATCGGCGAGACTGGCCACGCCCAATGCCCGCGCACGCTCTGGCTTCATGGCGAAGGCATAGGCGTTCTCGAAGCCAAGCGACCCCAAGACCCGCACGCCGTCGCGCTTTTTCAGCTCTGAGGTAAGGCCGGCCAGGACGGCGGCCCTGCCGGGATTGTCCTTGCGGTTCAGCACGTTGGCCCAGAGCGTGCCGGAATAGTCGACATAGGCGTCGATTTCCCCGGCGGCGAGCGCACGATAGGCCACGGCCGAGCCCAGATCCTCTTTGCGGGCCACGTGAGCGCCGGCCTTCTCCAAGCGATCGGCCATCAGCTCGGCCAGTATGTATTGCTCGGAGAAATTCTTGGCGCCGACCACATAGCTCGCCGGCTGGCCGATCTTGACCAACGGCAGCAGCGCCAGGACGACGCCGACCGCCAGGCCCGCCGCGCCCACCAGGGTCAGGGCCCGGTTGCGTCGCGCCGCGCCCAGCTCGATCAGGCCCAGCAATTGGTCGACGAGAAGAGCCAGGGCCGCCGAGGCGGCGCAGCCGAACAATACGCTGACCCAGTTCTCGGTCTGCAGCCCCGCGAAGATGTAGTTGCCGAGGCTGGTCTGGCCGACAGGGGTCGAAAGCGTGGCCGCCCCGATGGTCCAGACGGCCGCCGTGCGCACGCCGGCCATGATCACCGGCATGGCCAGCGGCAGCTCCACCTGGACCAGACGCTGGCCGGGCGTCATGCCGACCCCGTCGGCCGCCTCGCGCACGGCCGGGTCGACACCCAGGATGCCCGCGGTGGCGGTCCGCAGGATCGGCAGCATCGAATAGAGGGTGAGAGCCAGCAGCGAGGGCAAGAAGCCCAGGGCCGAGAACCCGTGGCCGAGCACGCCCTTGAGCAAGGTCGAGAGCGCCAGCAGCAGCGGATAGA
The DNA here is from genome assembly GCA_945952355.1 of uncultured Phenylobacterium sp. Lineage (GTDB taxonomy): Bacteria > Pseudomonadota > Alphaproteobacteria > Caulobacterales > Caulobacteraceae > Phenylobacterium. The sequence goes on from CAMFIW010000137.1 coordinate 4,885, forward strand.
ATAGGGCTAGCAAGGCCAGGCTCGGAATGGTCTGGATCAAGCCGGCGAGGGCCAGGACCGGCCACCGCAATCGCGGGCTGCGACTGGCCGCGACCGCTAGCGGCAGGCTGATGGCCAGGCCCAGGACCAAGGCCGAGGCGCTCAGCAGGACGTGCCAGCCCAGATAGTCCGGCAACAGAGTCCAGGCGGCGGCGAGGCGCTCGTTCACGCCCCCTCCCCCAGCTTGGCGCGCAGGCGCTCGGCCTGGCGGCGCGGCGCGTCCATCAGGGCGGCGACCTCCGGATCGGCGTCATGGGCAAGTTCGGCGGGCGTGCCGTGGGCGATAAGTCGGCCGGTCTTCATCACCACGATGCGATCGGCCAGCAGCACCGCCTCGGCCATGTCGTGGGTGACCATGACGGTTGTAAGCGACAGGCGCTCATGCAGCGCGCGGACGTCGCGGCCGAGCGCCTCGCGGGTCACCGGGTCGAGGGCGCCGAACGGCTCGTCCATCAGGAGGACCCGGGGCTCGGCGGCGAGCGCCCGGGCCACGCCGACACGTTGGCGCTGGCCCCCAGAGAGCTCAGCCGGGCGCCGTCCCGCCATCTCGGCGGGCAGGTCGACGAGGCCCAGCAGGTCCGTCACTCTCCGTGCGATCCTCGCGGCGTCCCACGCCAGCAGCTTCGGCGTGATCGCGATGTTCTCGGCGACGGTCAGGTGCGGAAAGAGGCCGATCTCCTGGAACACGTAGCCGATGCCTCGGCGAAGCTGGGGCGCAGGCTGGCCCGCGGCGTCGTCGCCCTGGATCGCGATCCGGCCAGACTCCGGCGCGACGAGCCGGTTGATGGTCTTGAGCAGGGTGGTCTTGCCGGAGCCCGACGCCCCCACCAGGGCGACGAATTGGCCCGCCGGTACGGTGAGGCTGACGCCGTCCAGCGCGGCTCGCGCCCCGTAGCGTTTGACGATGTCCGTGAGTGCGATCGCGGGCGAAGCCATGGTCCAGCCGTAACACGGGGACAGCGAACTGGCTCCACAGGAAAGCTGAAGCCTAGTGCGCGCGGACCGCCGCGGGCGGGTTGAAGGCGCCCATCTTCGAGAGCATCAGCAGCATCCCGGCTCCAGCCGCCGAAGCCACAAGGAAGCCGCCGACAAGCAGGATGACGATGAGCCGCCGCACCTAGCGCGACGCCGACGCCACGGCGGGGTCGGCCGCGGCGAGCACCCCGAGTTTCCAAAATCCCAGGGTGGCCGCGCTGCTCAGGGCGGCGGAGAGGACGAAGGCGACTAGAGGCAGGGAAAGCGACCGATGGAGCATGGGAGCCTCCTCAGATCGGCATGCGCATGATTTCCTGATAGGCGTTGATCACCTGATCGCGCACCGCCATCACGGTCTCGAGGCTGGTCTCGGCGGCCGACAGCGCGGTGGCGACGTCGATCAGCTGGGCCTTGCCCTGGGCGTGGGCGACGATCTGGGTCTCGGCGTTCTTGGACGCGTGCATCGCGTCCGTCATGGCGGTTTTCACCATGGCGCCGAAGTCCATTCCACCTTCCGAGGCGCCGGTGGCGCCGGGGGTCGGGACACCGCTGTTCTGGGTGGCGGCGTAGGCCTTGGCGGCGGCAAGCGCGGTCATCATGGCTCAGATCGCCCTATTTGCGGATCAGGTCGAGCGTGCGGTTGTCCATCGCTCGCGCGGTCTCGATCACGTTGAGATTGGCCTCATAGGCTCGTTGCGCCTCGCGCATGTCGAGAGCCTCCACGAGCGTGTCCACGTTGGGCAGCTTCACATAACCCTTGGCGTCGGCCGAAGGGTGTCCAGGCTCGTACTCGGTGCGGAAGTCCGACCGATCCGGATCGACCTTGACCATCTTCACGCCCTGGCCGCCGGGCACGTCGACCGGGCGAAACACCGGGATCTGGCGCCGATAGGGATCGCCGCCGGCGGTCTTCGAGGTCGAGTTCGCGTTGGCGATGTTCTCGGCGATGATCCGCATGCGCCCCTGCTCGGCGCGCAGGGCCGAGACTGCGATCGACTGCGCGGCGGAGCCTGGCGCTTTGATGTCGGGCATCTAGTCGGCCTCCCCTTCGTCAGCGGCCCGGCGCGCGGGCGGCCATTCGCAGCAGGTTCAGGGACTTCTGGTAGAAGCCGATGGCGGCGTCATAGTTCATTCGCGCGTCGCTCATCTTGATCATCTCCTCCTCCAACACGACCTGGCTGCGGTGGAGCGTGGTTTCGGAGTCGGCGCTCTTCTTGCCCCTGAACTCAGCCCCCGCC
>CAMFIW010000138.1 GCA_945952355.1 uncultured Phenylobacterium sp.
GCCTCGATCTCGGCCACCCGCTCCATCGGGATCGAGCCGTCGGTCTTGCCGAAGTGCAGGATGGTCGGGACCTTGGGCGTCTCGTCCTTCAACTCGCTGATCCTGCGGCCATAATATGCGCTGGCGGCCGACAGGCCCGTGGTGCGGCAGGCCGCGAGCCAGGTCGCCGCCCCGCCCCAGCAATAGCCGACCGCGAAGACCGGCGGCGCGAGGGCGTCGATGGCGGCCTGCAGGTCGCCGGCCACCTGGTCCCAAGGCGTCTCCTGGCTGAACTTCACGCCCTCGGCGACGGCCTCTTGGGTGTAGCCCTCGGCGGCGAAGCCAGGCTTCAGGCGATCGTAGAAACCGGGCGCGATCACCTCGTAGCCGTCAGCCGCGTATCCATCGCAGAGCTCACGGATGTGCTCGGTGACGCCGAAGATCTCCTGGATCAGCACCAGGCCGCCGCGGCGGGCGTCATCGGGCTTCGCGTGATAGGCGGAGACGGCGAAGCCATCGAAAGGGCTGGTAAGGGTGATGGTCTCGCCCATTGGATCGCTCCTCCTCTGCTTCCCCCATGAATGGGGTAAGCGGCCCGAAGGCCGCTTGGCCAAGGGTCGATGGGGGTGCGTGACCTGAAGCCGCGAGGCGTCTCAGATACTCGCCCCCATCGTCACTCGCCGTCTGCGGCGTCTCATGACACGTCCCCCGCGCACGGGGGAAGAGATCAGACGTTGAAGCGGAAGTTCATCACGTCGCCGTCCTGGACGACGTATTCCTTGCCTTCCTGGCGGAACTTGCCGGCCTCGCGGGCGCCGGCCTCGCCCTTCAGGCGGACATAGTCGTCATAGGCGATGGTCTCGGCCCGGATGAAACCCTTCTCGAAGTCGGTATGGATCACGCCGGCCGCCTGCGGGGCGGTGTCGCCCTTGTGGATGGTCCAGGCGCGCGCCTCCTTCGGGCCCACGGTGAAATAGGTCTGCAGGCCCAGCAGATGGTAGGCCTCGCGGATCAGCTTGTTCAGGCCGGGCTCGGCGAGCCCCAGGGTCTCCAGGAACTCGGTCCGCTCGGCGGGGTCGAGCATGGCGATCTCGCTCTCGATCTGGGCCGAGATCACAACGTGATCGGCGCCGTCGCGCCGGGCCCGTTCGGCGACCTGGTTCGACAGGTCGTTGCCGGTGGCCGCCGAAGCCTCGTCGACATTGGAGACATAGAGCGCCGGCTTGGAGGTCAGGAGCTGCAGCATCCGCCAGGCCTTGTCGTCCTCGGCGGCGACCTCGGCCTTCCGCGCGGGGCGGCCGGCGTTGAGCTCGACCAGCGCCAGCTGCACGAGCCGCAGGGTCTGGGCGCTTTCCTTGTCGCCGGTCTTGGCGCGCTTCTCCAGGTTGACGACGCGCTTCTCCAGGCTCTCCAGGTCAGCGAGCATCAGCTCCGTCTCGATGGTGTCGAGGTCGGCCAGCGGATCGACCTTGCCCTCGACGTGGGTGATGTCGTCGTCGACGAAGCAACGGGCGACGAAGGCCACGGCGTCGCAGTCGCGGATGTTGGCCAGGAACTGGTTGCCCAGGCCCTCGCCCTTCGACGCCCCGCGGACCAGGCCGGCGATGTCGACGAAGTTGATCCGCGCCGGAATGATCTCCTTCGACGGAATGATCGCGGCCAGCGCATCCAGGCGCGGCTCGGGCACCGCCACGTCGCCGGTATTGGGCTCGATGGTGCAGAACGGATAGTTGGCCGCCTGGGCCGACGCCGTCTGGGTGAGCGCGTTGAACAGGGTCGACTTGCCGACGTTCGGCAGGCCGACGATGGCGACTTTCAGGGCCATGGAGGTCTTCGTATCCGACTGTGAAGGCGGGCGACCTAGCACGTTCGCGCAGCGTCCCCAAATCTTCCGCACGTGACGCCGCGTCGCGCGCGGTATGACAGTGGCGAACAAGGACGAGGGAGGGACGCATGGCCCAGGATCAGGCGCTGGCGAAGCGCATCGACGCGGCGGTGGACGCCGCCCTGGCGGAGGGCCGGCTGGTCGGCGGCACGGTGATGGTCAGCCGCGACGGCGAGGTGGTCTACCAACGCCATGCCGGCCTCGCCGACCGGGATGCCGGCCGGCCGGTCGCGCAGGACACCATCTTCCGCTACGCCTCCTTGACCAAGCCGATGGTCTCGGCCGCGGCCTTGGCCCTGGTCGAGGACGGGACGATCGCGCTGGACGCCGCGGTCACCGACTGGCTGCCCGGCTTCCGGCCGAAGCTGGCGGACGGGCGCGAGCCCACCATCGCCATCCGCCACCTGATGACCCACACCTCGGGCCTGACCTACGACTTCATGGAGCCGCCGGAGCGGGGCTATGAGGCGAGCGGCATCTCCAACGGCTTCGATCGGGTCGGGGTCTCGATGGACGAGAACCTGGCGAAGATCGTCGCCTGGCCGCTGAACTTCGCGCCGGGGAGCGCTTGGAACTACTCGGTTTCGACCGACGTGCTGGGCGCCGTCTTGGCCAAGGCGGCGGGGAAGGCCCTGTCCGACGTCGTGCGTGAGAAGGTCACCGGCCCCCTCGGCCTCGTCGACACCGGCTTCAAGGTCACCGATCCCGGCCGCTTGGCCGTGGCCTATGCGAACAGCGAGACCGGCCCGGTGAAGATGGCCGACGGCCACGAAGTGCCATTCTTGGCGAGCCCGCTGCGATATGCGCCGAGCCGGGCGCTGAGCGGCGAGTCGTTCGAGTCCGGCGGGGCGGGCATGGTGGGCCGCGCCGACGACTACGTGAAATTCCTGGAGACCCTGCGCACCGGCGGCGGAGCGATCCTGAAACCGGCCAGCGCGGCTCTGATGAGCACCAACGCCACCGGCGACATCCTGGTGACCGCAGCCGGCCCCGGCTACGGCTTCAGCCTGGGCGCGGCGGTGCTGGGCGATCCCTCGGCGACCATGCTGCCCACGCCACAGACGGCGGGGACCTGGAACTGGGGCGGGGTCTATGGCGGCAGCTGGTTCGTGGACCCTTCCAAGGCGCTGGTGGTGGTCACCCTGACCAACACCGCGATCGAGGGCATGGCCGGCGTGCTGCCGGGCACCGTGCGCGACGCGGTCTACGCGAGTTAGGCGCGGGCCAGGGCGGCCGCGGCTAGGTCGCGCCAGGCGCGGGCTTCCTTGCGGAACTGGGCGTTGGTCTTGGCCAGGCGGCGGTCCATCTCCGCCACGGCGTCGGCGGCCTCGGTCTTGCGCCCGGTGTGAGCCATGAAGGCGGCATAGCGGGCCAGGGCCTCCAGGCCGGGCATACGGGCCGCCGCCCACTGATAGGCGGTCTCGGCCTCGCCGTGGCGTCCCAGGGCCTCGTAGGCGCGTCCCAGGGCCAGGGAAGAGGCCGGCGAGCGGCCATGCTCGGCATCCTGGCTCAGCGTCTCCAGCAGGGGCAGGGCCTCGGCCGCGCGGCCGAGTTCCAGGAGGGCGGTGGCGCGGCCCAGCAACAGGACCGGATCCTCGGCGTGCACGCCATGGGCGGCCTCGCGATAGAGCTGTTCGGCCTCGGCATGGCGGCCCATGCCGGCCGCCGCCGCGGCGAGCCGCGACTGGTTGCGGACCGTCGGGCTGTCGTCGCAAGCCGCCTTCGCCTCGCGGTACTCGCGATGCGGATCGAGCGTTTCGCGCGCCACGCTGCCGATCTTCCGCGCCGTGCGCCCCCCCACCAGCTCGGGCATGACGATGGCGATCAGATAGACCACCCCGCCCAGCGGCTGGAGCATCAGGATGATCATCAGCCAGTACATCTGCTGATTGGTGCGCACCACGTGGACGCAGAGCGCGATCGAGAAAATCAGCGAAAGGCCGAACAGTCCTCCGAGCATCAATCTTCTCCGCGGGGGGCCTTGCGGGGGTCGGCCTTCTCGGCCGGGGCGAGGCGCATCACTTCACCTTGATATTTCTCGTCCTCGCCGGCCGCGAGCAAGGGGGCTGCGTCGGCGATGGCGTTCAGCATCTCCGCCAGCCAGGCCTGGTCGACCTTGTGGAAGTCCGAGAGCACATGGCCCATCACGCGGTCCTTGTGGCCCGGATGGCCGACGCCGAGACGCGCGCGGCGGAAGTCGGCGCCGACATGGGCGGTGACCGAGCGGACCCCGTTGTTGCCCGCCGCCCCGCCGCCGGTCTTCATCCGGAAGCGCCCCGGCGACAGGTCGATCTCGTCATAGAACAAGACGAGGTCCATCGGCTTGAGCTTGTAGAACTTCAGCGCCGCGCCGACCGCCGAGCCGCTGTCGTTGTAATAGGTCTGGGGTTTTAGGATCAGCGCCTTGACCGCGCCTTCGGGCGTCTCGATCTCGCCCTCGCGCACCAGGCTCTGGAACTTCGAGCGCTCGGGCCCGAAGCGCCAGCGGCGCGCGATCGCGTCCACGGCCATGAAGCCGACATTGTGCCGGTTGCCGGCATAACGAGGGCCAGGATTGCCCTGGCCCGCGAGAATCAACATCTGGGTCCCCTCGAGAGAGGAGGCGCCGAAGCCTAGGCTTCGGCCGCGCCTTCTTCACCCTCTTCGCCGGCGGCCGAGGCCGAGGCGGACGAGCCGGCGACCGTGGCGATCACGGCGTCGCGGTCCAGGGCGGCCGACACGCCTTGCGGCATGGCCAGGTTGGAGATGCGGATGGTGTCGCCGATGTCGAGGCCGGCCAGGTCGACCACCAGCTCTTCCGGGATGTGGTCGGCCGGGCAGTTCAGCTCGAGCTCGTGACGGACGACGTTCAGGGTGCCGCCGCGCTTCAGGCCCGGCGAAGTGTCCTGGTTCTTGAAGTGCACGGGCACGGCGATCTTGATCGTCTGGTGCTCGTCGACGCGATAGAGGTCGAAGTGCACCGGCTCGTCGGTCACCGGGTGCATGTCGACGGCCTTGGCGATGACCGGCTGTGTCTCGGAGCCGTACTTCAGGGTCACGAGGTGGCCCAGCAGCTTGCCGGTGTAGAGCGCCTTGCGGAACTCGTTCGACTTCACGGCGATGGCGACCGGGTCCTTGGCGCCGCCATAGAGGACGCCGGGGACCATGCCCGCGCGGCGGGTCTCGCGCGCACCGCCGGTGCCGGTGCGTTCGCGGACTTCAACGTTCAGAATGATATCGGCCATGGCCTTGCCTCGAAACGAAACCGCCGCGCGAACGTCCCGCGCGGCGACGGACGACCCATCAGGGCCGAAAGGTGGGCGTAGATACACAAAACCCAGGCCCGTGGCAACGCCTCGCCGAACCGCTTCCTGAATCTATTCAGGAGCGTGCCCGGCCCCCGGTTGGACGGGGCGGGGCTCCCGGACGTTTCCGGATCGCCCGTCCCGCCCGGACGCGTCGCCGCGGGTCGGCGGAGGAGGGCTCAACGGCCCCGCACGGGCTTCTTCTTGGCGGGCTTCTTCGTCGCGCCATAGGTCTTGGACGGATCGACCGTCGGGATGAACTTCGGTTCGAACGGCTCCTGGCGGCCCGAGGCTTTGATCATGCAGCGGCCGGTGTCCATCATCGCGTGCTGGCCGAGACAGAAGACGTCCTCGTAGTGCGGGCGCGAGACGGCCAGGCACTGGTAGAGGTTCAGCTTCGCCAGGTTCATGCACATGCCGATGTTCGGCTCGGCCATCACCGCCATCACGGTGTCGACATTGGCGTCGCCCGCCTCACCCAGCACGGCCAGCGCGGCCACGGCGAGGGCGCGGATCACGGTCTGGGTGTAGGGCGGGGCGGCCGGCGAGGCCGCGGCCAGGCCCAGGGCCTCGGCGCCGTTGCTGGCGCGGGTCAGACGAGCGGTCTCCGCCAGGTCGCCGGTGATCGCGCTGGAAGAGAGGGTCTTGGCCTGGCCGAGCCGTGCGTCGCGATCGGTCACGTCGGCCTTGGACCAGGGCTGCTTCTGGATGTCGTAGGCCGATTGCTTCACCGCCTTGCCGGCGTCGTAGAGCCTCTGGCCGCCGTCCCCGAGGGCGGCGATGGCCAGGGCCGCGGCGCTGGCCGAGCCCGGCATTACGGCCGCATAGGCCGGGTCCTTGATGATCCGGTAGGCGACCTCGCGCCGTTGGGTGGCGTCGCCGGCATAGGTCTTCACCCCGGCCACGAAGGCCGGATCCTGCAGGGCGGCGATGGCGGCGTAGGCGATGGCTCCGCGCAGCAGCTGATTCGGCTCGTAGGCCACCCCGACCCTGAGCGACTGGGCGACAGCAGGCCCATCGGCGAAGCTGGGCGCGATCGCGGTCGCATGGTCCATGTAGAAGCGGTAGGCGCTGGCCTGTTCCACCAGGCGCGGAGACAGCGCGACGGGCGGCGGCGGTGGCGGCGCGGGGGGCGGGGGAGCCACGGTCGGCGGCGCGGACGAGCAGGCGGCGAGCAGCGTCGCCGCCAGGACGGCCGACAGCGCAGCCTTGAACATGGACGTCATCCTGGACTTCTTCCCCAACGCAGTACGAACGGGCTGTCTATCATCCCCGCGCGGGCGAGAATGTGGCCACGCAGGGTTACATCGCCTCGACCAAGCTTAACCGCCGGGCGAGCGCTTCGTTCCGGTCAGTCGAACAGCTTGGAGACCGATTCCTCGTTGGCGATGCGCCGGACGGCCTCGCCGATCAAGGCCGCGCAGCTCACCTGCCGGATCTTGGCGCAGCCGGCCACCAACTCGGAGGCCTCGATGGAATCGGTGATCACCAGTTCTTTCAGCACCGACTTGGCGACCCGCTCGCAGGCCGCGCCGGACAGCACGCCGTGGGTCACATAGGCCGAGACCTCGACGGCGCCGGCGTCCATCAGAGACTGCGCGGCGTTGCATAGAGTGCCGGCCGAATCGACGATGTCGTCGAACAGGATCAGGCGGCGGCCCGACACGTCGCCGATGATGTTGGCCACCTCGCTCTTGCCGGGGCCGGAGCGGCGCTTGTCGACGATGGCGAGTTCGGCGTTCAGCCGGCTGGCGACGGCGAGCGCACGGACCACCCCGCCCACGTCGGGCGAGACGATCAGCAACTCGTCGGTCTTCTCGTAATTGGCCTTGATGTCGCTGGAGACCAGCGGCTGGGCGGCCAGGTTGTCGGTCGGGATGTCGAAGAAGCCCTGGATCTGGCCGGAGTGCAGATCCATGGTCAGCACCCGGTCGGCCCCGGCGCGGGTGATCAGGTTGGCCACCAGCTTGGCGGAGATCGGCG